>NZ_JAUBTV010000022.1:0-87940 GCF_036705145.1 Microcoleus sp. B5-D4
TCACGCTTTGTCTCGGATGATTCACTTTTACCCCCTCAATCCGCGTATGTGCCAGTTGGGGGTGCGGAATGTGGGTTATCAGAGAGTCTAGAATTGCAGATTTAGAGCAAGCTTTTGGTCAATATACTCTTTACTATGCAAACCTCAACATTTGACCGTATTTTAGACGAGATCGAAACATTGTCTATAGACGAACAAACTGCTTTACTTGTCATCATGCACCGGAGGCTTAGCGATCGCCGTCGCACCGAAATTGCTGCTAATATTGCACAAGGAAAACAAGACTATCAATCTGGCAAGGTGTTTCGAGGTACAGTTAATGAAGCGATCGCGGAGCTAAAAGTTATCAGATGAACTTAAGAAATGTCCTACTATCCTAGGACTTAATGTTGCACACTAAGCAGCCTGAGCATTTGCATTTGAGTCACTCTCCAAAACATCCGGTGCTGTCAAAATGTTTTGAAGTTGCTGCACAACTTGAGTTTCATCTTGGTATAACATAACTACGTGATCTCTTGCTCTTGTTATTGCTGTATAAAGTCCTGCTTTTTCTTGAAAATTTTTATCGGGATCTGATAATTCTTCCACTTGGTCAACGCCAGCAATAATAACGGCATCAAACTCAACTCCTTTCAGCGCATTCCAAGAATCGACTATTACCAAAGGTCGGTTTACAAGGTTATTACCTCGGTCTGGAGAACCCTTTGGAGCGTGATGGGGAACACCCAATTCTCCCAGGCATCTACTAATTTCTGATTTAAAGAATCTTGACTCTTGTGGATGCAATAAAACTCCGATTGAAGATACTGGATGACTGCTCAATGCCAGTTTAACCTGTTTAGCTATATTATCTGGAGACATATCACTTTTTACAAGCATTGGCTTAATAGATGAACTGCGAGAAGACTTTTTGAGTGGTTCGACAATACTACCGATATTAGAACCTGAACGTTTACTTGTCTTCATATTAGCACTAGCTAAATAAGGACATATAAACTGCCAAGCTAATTCTATAATTTCTGGCGCGTTTCTATAGTTTATATCAAATATTTGCGAACGACGTGGAGGAATATCAAATCCAAGACTCTTCCAAGTCCACTCTCGCTTTCTTCGATGTGGCTGACCGTAAACTGACTGAGTGTTATCATAGACAAAAAAGATAGAGTTTGTGTCGGGATCTACAGCAGATAACATCGCCATAAACCATTCATCATAAAAATCTTGAGCTTCATCAATTAGAATTGCTTTATAACGCTTTTTGGGGTTGGCATTATAATATGTTTTAACTAGATCAATAATTTGCTGCCGCTTTTCAGGAATTTCATCCCAATTGTAATCGTATCCAATGCGATAAGCCCAACTATGAAAAGTTCGACTCTCTACTTTTAAACTCAAGCCTTTTTCTTTTATTATTGAATCAATCCATCCATTCATGAAGCGGTTGTAGCACAATACCAAAATATCGTTATATCCTGCCTCGATTAGTTTTTCAATACGATTCCGCAACACTAATGACTTGCCAGAACCTGCAACGCCTCTAACTAAAGCATGACCTTCAAGCTTGGTGTTTCTAGCTTTAGTCTGTTGTTCGTCTAAATCTTGGCTATTTAAACGCTGGTTAAAAGATTGCTCGAAGTTAATCCACTGTTCCACAATCTTTCTCCTTATATTCTTTTTGTCGAGTGTTCTTTATTCAAATCAGCTTACCAATACGACCCGATCTGTGTCAGTGAGAAAAAGTGACAAAAAGTGATAAAAAGTAAGGACTTTCCCCAAATCGCCCTAAAATCTATTCTCAGGTAGATGCCGCTAGAGTTAAACTCTTCTAATCAACCCTCACAACCCAACTTCCTTGGCCTACGACAACACCTGCAAATATCTAGCCGAAAAATTCCCCGCCGCCTTCGTCCACTGGCTACTACCAATAGACGAGCCCACCACTGTTCAGGTACTCAAAACCGAGCTAATTCAAGAACCCATCCGAGCCGATTCTCTCGTATTCCTGCAAACGGATAACCAAATCCTACATCTGGAATTTGAAACCAGACCCTACTCCGACCCGCCGATCGCCTTCAGAATGCTAGACTACTACGTCAGGCTGAAACGGCAATACTCCTGTTCCATCAATCAAGTAGTAATCTTTTTGCAGCAAACAGCCTCAGAACAAGTTTTTGTATCCGAGTACACAGACGTGAACACCCGACACGGATATCGAGTTATTCGCCTCTGGGAGCAAGACCCCGCTTTACTGCTGTCCGTCCCCGGCTTGCTCCCACTGGCGACACTATCCCAAACCAACTCGCCACGAACTTTGTTAGAGCAAATAGCTACTCAGATTGCTACAATAGAAGAACCTACCCAACAAGCGGATTTACTCGCTTGTACCCAAGTGCTCGCAGGTTTGAGATTTGAAAAAGACTTAATCAGACAACTATTTAGGAAGGAAACTATGCGCGGTTCTGTGATTTACCAAGAAATTCGCGAAGATGGCCTCCTTGAAGGAAGACAACTAGGCCTCCTTGAAGGAAGGAAAGATGAGGCGCTGTCGTTCCTCACTCGCCAGTTGACTCGACGCATCGGTGCGATCGCATCTGAAACCCGCGAACAAATTCAGACTTTATCCGTAGAAGAATTAGAGGATTTAGGAGAGGCGCTTTTGGACTTTTCAGAAGCCTCAGATTTAACCAATTGGTTGAATGAACATCAGCCTTAATTCCTAAGATATAGCCTCTTATATTAATTTAATGGGTCGTTGCACATATCTCGATCCCCCTAAATCCCCCTTAAGAAGGGGGACTTTGAGAAGAGTCTTGTCCCCCCATTGTAGGGGCGGTGCGACCCCTACTCCCCGTGCCCGCCCTCTTTAGGGGGGATCGGATTCTATACAGCATCATAAAAAAATGGTATTATTGTCAAAACTTCACCAAATATATACTTTAAGGAAACTTAAGCCATGACCGTTGATGAAGCAATCGCGATCGCAGAAACTCTCCTCGATGGCGAAGGCTTAAACGACGTGCAAGAGCTCATCTTCAGACAATGCTGGGAAGGCAGACATTCCTATGAAGAAATTTCTCAACTCTCTCAATATAATGATGAATACATAAAAGCGCTGGCAGCTAAACTCTGGAAACAACTCTCAGAGGCTTTTGATGAAAAGGTAAAAAAAAATAATTTACGCTCGGTTTTTAAACGATACTTGCGACGACATCAAGTGACATTACATCGAACTCAAGTTATCGGAGTTAACCTCAGCGGTGCTAACTTAAGCGGAGCCAGAATATTATTCGCAAACTTAAGTGAATCTGATTCATCAGCAGATTTACACGGTGCAATTATATCTGATAATAAGACGGCATCAGATGAAATTATCAAGGCTGAAGACGCGCATAACCAGGGAATTTTGTCTAGCACAAAAGAACGGATTTATCACTGGAACGATCTGCGCTTTCGCTGCGAAGAAGAAGTAAAAATAGCCGAAGCCCTCGATCGCACAAACACCCTATTCTTCCCCAACTCCAAAGCCCGCCTCACCACACCCGCAGGCCGACAAAACCAAGAACCAGATTTCCTCATATTCCACCAAGGCAAATGGGGTATTCTGGAAATATGGCATCCCGACACAGAAAAAGATGAAACGCGCGATCGCCTGTTTGCATCTCACGGTATCAGCATCATCCACTATTGCGACGCTAACAGATGCACAGAAGAACCCGATCGCATTGTCCAAGAGTTTTTAGACATATTGAGTCAGGGATAGGGCGAGTGGTTTTTTCATAAGGGCGATCGCATAGGGGCCCCGAAACCGGGTTTTTTACGATAAGACGCGTTGTATCCCGCAGATTCGGTAAAAAACCCGGTTTCTTTGCTTGGAGTGCGTCAGTCCATAAGGGCGATCGCACTCCGTAACAAAGTAGATTTTGCCTTGACAAATTACTCGATTTGTGATAGGCACGAGTGGTAGAAATTTTTAAGGGCGATCGGACTTTACGCCAACCAGCTCAACCACACTTCCCAGAGGCTAAAGCAGCCGCCGCCAGTCGCTCCATACCAGCTCGAACAATCACTGCTAAGTCACTCAGTGGCATACATTGAATTTTCTTCAGCAGCTCGTTGGTATTAACAGGTTCCGGCATTGGCTTGCCTTCGAGATGAGCCATTAACTCTTCCATCGTAAAGCCCGCTCTTGCCGCAATCTGAGTCAAATTTTTCGTATCCGGGAGCACCTGTCCTTTCTCCCAATACTGAACAGCAGACCCAGAGACTCCCAATAGCCTACCAAAAGCGCTAAAACTCATGGAGCCACGCGCTAGCTTCACAACTTCGCTCAGTTTTTTCTTAGCTTCTGCGTCCACAGTATCAGCCACCAGATAACCACAATTCCTAGTTTACAGATAAATCTGCCTAATACTCATTCCCCAGCAGCCTCAGCCGACGCAGCGAATCTCTCCGCGACAGCTTTACCAATTAGCGCCACCTGACTCAGAGGCAAAAACTGAATTTTTTTGACAATATCTTGAATATCTAACGGATCTGACACTGGCTTCCCATCCAAAAATCTCAGAAGTTCTTCCAGCGAATAACCAGCTCTCGCTGCGAGCTTACCCAAGTTTTCCGTTTCTGGAACAGTATCGCCCCTTTCCCAAAGCTGAACAGCAGTAGCAGAAACGCCCAAAAGCTTGCCAAAGGCTCGCTGACTCATTGTCCCGCGAGCTGTTTTGATAATTTCACTAAGTTTTTGTCTATTTTGGATGTTCACGACTCGAAGGTTACTCAACCGTATCTACCAGTCTACTTACGAAGTGATACATCAACTATATTTCCCAGACGACTCAGCCGCCGCCGCGAGTCTATCCATCACGGCTCTACCAACCACGGCTAACTCACTAATTGGTATACATTGAATTTTTTTCAGCAGATCGTTAGTATCTACCGGTTCACGCATGGGTTTGCCTTCCAGATGAGCGAGCAGCTCTTCAAGTGTAAACCCCGCCCTCACAGCAATCTGAGCCAAATTTTCTGTATCTGGGATGCTCTGACCTTTTTCCCACAACTGAACCGCAGTCGCAGAGACGCCCAGAAGCTTGCCGAATGCCCGCTGACTCATCGAACCGCGAGCTAGTTTGACAATCTCGATCAATTTTTTCTTAGCTTCTGCGTTCACAACTGCCGTCACTACTTAATCCCACATAACTCAGTTTACTTCCCAACTCCTAAATTTTCCACTTGCAATTCATAATTACACTTGACACAGGAAAGGATTGCAAGTAAACTAATAATTACAACTTAAGTTTTGATAGACCCAAGGAGTCGCTAAACAAATGGTTCTGAGCGAGGAACCCAACATAAGGGGACAGCCCGATCGAACTTTGAAACCGAAGACCGACATCAGGGAAAGTAAAAATGACCAAGAGACGCAATCTAAAAACTCACAAGCCCAGCCGCACCCGTCAAAGCCTCACAGCCTCGGGTTGGCTAAAACCCCAATGCTGGCAAATCTCCAAAATGGAAGCAGCCGAAGCCCTGAGAATGCCGGTCAACCGCATAGTGAAAGTCTACCCCAAACAACATCAAGTAATAGTTGTTTACCTGAACAAGAAAGGACAAAAATGCAGTTCCTTTTTCAGCTACAGACTATTTGCCAGATGGCAACAAGAGGCGATCGCAGCAATTGCCAGTTGTCGAAACCAGCAAATCCTAGCACCCCTAGAAGTCATTGTACAATACGACCTCGAACATTTCAAATATCCAGTGGCGATCGCCGATGCAATTTGGGAAGCCCTACTCAACCAGATCTCCCGCGTAACAAGGGAACTGAGGCTCAGCAAACAATGCGCCTAGTCCCCCATCACTCCATCAATTAGTAGAAGCAGCCAACTCAGCCAAACGTTCCTGCTGATCCTGAGAAATGCAAGTCTGAATAATCCCCTCAATATCACCTTCCAAAACACTATTGAGCGAGAAATTCTCCCCCAAACGGTGGTCGGTAGCCCGATTGTCCTTATAGTTGTACGTGCGAATCTTCTCCGATCGCGAACCAGTACCAACCTGAGCCAAACGCCGCGACTTCACCTCATCCTGCTGCTCCCGCAACTTCATCTCATAGAGCTTAGCCCGCAAAATCTGCATCGCCCGCTCCTTATTCTGCAACTGACTGCGCTCCTCAGTACAGAAAATCCGAATTCCCGTCGGCTTGTGAAACAAATCCGCAGCAGTTTCCACCTTGTTCACGTTTTGACCGCCAGCGCCGCCCGATCGAGCCGTGCTCATCTCAATATCCTTCGGATCGATGTGAATCTCCACATCATCAACCTCCGGCATCACAGCCACCGTCGCCGTCGAAGTATGCACCCGGCCGCCCGCCTCAGTCACAGGCACTCGCTGCACCCGGTGTACTCCCGCCTCAAACTTCAGCTTGCTGTAAACGCTGTCGCCTGTAATTTCCAGAATTACCTCTTTAAAGCCACCCATTTCCGCCAGCGACTCGCTCACCAACTTCACCACCCAGCCTTGAGTTTGAGCGTAGCGCGAATAGAGTCGCAGCAAATCTCCAGCCCAAATACTAGCCTCATCACCGCCAGTACCCGCCCGAATTTCCAGCATAATATTCTTGTCATCGTTCGGGTCGCGGGGGAGCAGCAAAACCTTCAAACGACTTTCCAAATTCTCCAGCTTCACCTCAAGTTCCTGAACTTCCAGCGCAGCCATTTCTTGCATATCTCGATCGCCCGCGGCTTCCTTGAGAACCTGTCGCGCGCCCACCAAATCTTCCTGAGTGGTTTTCCACAAAGCAAAAGTATCGACCACTTCCTCCAAGGACGATCGAGCTTTCGCTACCCGTTGAAACTCTTGATTGTCTCTAGCCACATCCGGGTCAGCCATGCGGCGAGTCAACTCATTAAAAGTTTGCTCTACCGACTTCAATTTATCCAGCAAATAAGATTCAGCCATTGTCAGTTGTCCTTTGTCAATCGATTTTAGATTTTAGATTTTAGATTTTAGATTTTAGATTTGAAGAACAGTTGGGATAGAATCTCGCTCAAACTCCACTCGATAGAACTCAACTGCCTGCATAGCGAAGTCTTCAATCTAAAATCTAAAATCCGAGGGCGGTAAGTTGCCAGTAGAAAGAACTACTCTCAACAAACTGCGGACAAATGACAATCCGGCTACTTCTTCTTTTTGCCTTTACCAGCAGCCTTAGAAGCATCTGCTTTGGGATCTTCCATTTTCAGCGGTCCAGATGAAGCATCTGCCTTCGGCATTTCTACCTCGGTCATGCCGTATTTCCGCATAAAGCGTTCCACACGACCTTCTGTATCAATAATCTTCTGAGTGCCAGTATAAAAAGGATGATTTCCCGACCAAACATCAACTTGAAGCTTTGGTCTAGTCGAACCAACCGTCATCACGTGTTCCCCGTTGCAATAAACCTGAGCTTCGGGATACCACTCAGGGTGAATGCCTTCTTTTGCCATTGTTTTTTACTCTCTAATTTTTGACTTTACAACCATTTTAGCTGCCGCAGGACTTGTACACCAACAACAGCAGGAATTTTGCCTTATATCTATTGGAACCAGGAATCAGGAATCGGAAATAAACTTCAAAAAAAGGCAGATAAAATCTGGATAGATAATTTTTGCCTTTTCTTTCTTCCTTCTTCCTTCTTCCTTCTTCCGTCAATCCGAACTTCCGTTACATCCGTTACATCCGTTAAAAAATCCGTTGCCGAACTTCCATTACATCCGTTACATCCGTTACACAATCGGCTGCCGAACCTCGATTACCGCTTCGAGTATTGAGGAGCTTTGCGAGCTTTCCGCAAACCGTACTTTTTCCGTTCTTTTGCCCGCGGGTCGCGAGTCAAATAGCCCTCAGTCTTGAGAGGCTTGCGGTTGTCCGGGTCTAATTGGCAAAGTGCTCTAGCGACACCCAAGCGAATCGAGTCAGCTTGGCCTGTCAAGCCACCGCCTTCAACTTTCACCAAAATGTCATACTCATTTTCCAGACCCAAAGTTTCCAGAGGGGCCTTAGCGAGCGCCAAATAAGTTGGGTTGAATTGCAGGTACAAATCCCCTTCTTTACCGTTGACAGTCAATATGCCAGTGCCGGGAACCAAGCGCACCCGCGCTACTGAACACTTGCGGCGGCCGGTACCCCAGTACACAGCGCGGCCGGTATCTGTTGCTTGCATTACTCATTTCCTCCCGGAATCGTGTGAACAATTAATTCTTCTGGTTTTTGAGCTTGGTGCGGGTGGTTTGGGCCAGCGTACACCTTGAGTTTAGTAAACAGTTGTCGGCCCAGAGAAGTGTGAGGCAGCATTCCCCGTATAGCTTCTTCGACAATTCTTTCGGGCAAACGTGCTTGCAATTTGGCAAAAGTTTCTGTTTTCATGCCGCCCGGTCTTCCAGAATGGCGGCGGTAGATTTTCTGGGTGCGTTTTTTGCCAGTAACAGCGATTTTGTCCGCATTGATGACTATTACGAAGTCGCCGGTATCCATAGAAGGAGTGTAAGTCGGTTTGTGTTTCCCCCGGAGGTACATGGCAACTTCAGTTGCCAGACGGCCGAGTCGCTGGTCGGCGGCATCGACCACGTACCACTTGTGCTCTAGGGAGTCTTGAGTAGGGACGTAAGTTTTGTTCATTGTTTGTTGTTAGTTGTCTATTAACTGTTAACTGTTGTTAGTTGTCAGTTGTCAGTTGTCAGTTGTCAGTTTTTAATTGTTAGTTGTCCTTAGTTTTTTATTAGTAGTTACCTAATGACTAATGACTAATGACTAATGACTAATGACTAATGACTAATTTTGGCTGGGTGTCGTACCAGACCTCTGGGGGAAAGGGAAATTCACAATAGCCAACCCGCAGCAGGCACAAACCTTGAGCGGGAGCGGCATATTTTACCATTTCTCGGCGTTCGTTGACCCAGATATCTGTGAAATTGTCGATCGGCCTTTCCCCGCGACCCACCTGCACCAGCAACCCCACCAGCAGCCGCATCATCCCGTATAGAAACCCACTCGCCTGAACCTCAATATAGATAAGAGGCCCAGAACGCTGACACTCGGCCGCTTGTACGTCCACCCAGGAATGGGGGCGGGCAGACCCCGCGCGGTGGAAAGCAGCCAGGTGATGCCGCCCGATGAGCGGTGTCAATGCTGTCTGAATCAAAGATTCATCCACAGGGGCGTGGTAGCAGTGCCAAGCAAAAGGACGCACAAACAAATTAGGGGTCGGATCTGTATAAAGGGTGTAGCGATAGCGCCGCCAACTGGCTGAGAACCGAGCGTGCCAGGTAGGTTCCACCTTTGCCGAAGCTCGAATTAAAATATCTTTTGCCAGTCGAGAGTTGAGAACGCTTGCCCAGCGGTGAGCCGGAATGGGGCCGCAGGCATCAAAATGCGCTACTTGAGCAGCGGCGTGAACTCCCGCATCGGTTCTCCCGGCAGCGTGCAGCGTTACCGGGCGTTCCAGAACAGTCGATATTGCTGTTTCAATTTCTTCTTGTACTGTACGCTGGTTCGGCTGTCGCTGCCAACCGTGAAAGTTAGTGCCGAGGTATTGGATCACCAGAGCAACGCGCTGTATCGATTGGGGATTTTCGATTGGGGATTTTCGATTGTCAGTCATAAATCACAAATCTCCAACCCAAAATTGAATTAAACCAGTTCAACGATCGCCATTTCGGAATTGTCTCCTTGGCGGGGGACAGTTCGTACTACGCGGGTGTAGCCCCCGTTGCGCGAGCCGTACCGTTCTTGGGCTGCTTCAAACAAGGCGTGTACTAACTGTTTGTCGTAGATAAAGCCCATAGCTTGCCGGCGAGCGGCCAAGGAGCCATCTTTTGCCAGGGTAATCATTCTGTCCGCCTCTGGGCGCAGCGCTTTGGCGCGGGCGAGAGTGGTAGTAATTTTACCGTGGCGGATTAATTCGGTGGTCAGCGAGCGCAGCAGGGCGCGGCGCTGGTCAGCCGGTTTGTTGAGTTGGGGGACGCGACAGCGGTGACGCATAGCAGTTGGTAATTGGTAATTGGTAATTGGGCGCCGGGATAGTCCGCGAGTTTTGAGCGGTGATTTCTTTAACTGAAAAACTCACCTACTTAAAATTCAGAACTTTTTTACCCGTTACCCGTTGATTAACTTTTAGCTGATTTTTCCTGTGGCAAGGTAATGCCCAAGCGTTTTTGTAAAGCTTCAATCACTTCTTCTGCGGACTTCTGCCCGAAATTTTTGATCTCGAGCAAGTCTTCTTGGGTATAATCCAATAAGTCTGCGACTGAGTTGATCTGAGCCCGCTTGAGACAGTTGTAAGCCCGGACGGACAACTGCAATTCTTCGATCGGAATTTGGCTAGTAGGATCGGCTTCACCTGGATACTCTGGTTTGAGAGAATCTTGGGTGATGTCTTTGAGAGGTGCAAATAAATCTACCAGGATGTTGGCCGATTGACTCAGAGCTTCTTGAGGAGTCACGCTGCCATCAGTCCAGATTTCCATAATCAGCCGATCTTTCTCGACCGTCCCGCCTACGCGAGCATCTTCAACGCTGTAGTTGACTCTGCGAATCGGCATAAAGATGGCGTCAATTTGGAGAAAATCCAAAGCCGACCCATCATCCCGACTGCGGTCTACTGCTCGGTATCCGATGCCTTTTTCAATTCTGAATTCCATTTCCAGAACTGAGCCTGGGGAGAGAGTTGCAATGTACTGCGATTTATCGATCAATTCCACCTCAGACGGCAAATCGAATCGATCGGCCGTTACTGTTACAGGCCCCTCAATCCGCAACCTGCCGATTTGCGGCTGCTGAGAATGAGTTTTGAGGACGACCTCTTTCATGTTCAGGAGAATTTCTAGAACATCCTCACGTACCCCTTCGATCGTGGCAAACTCGTGATTGACGCCCGCGATTCGGACTGAAGTTACTGCCGTTCCTTCCAAATTTGACAGCAGAACTCGCCGAAGCGCATTCCCAACAGTTGTTCCTTGACCGCGATCGAGCGGTTCCAGGACAAATTTTCCGTACTGACTGCGGTCTTTGTCAGTGTTAGACTCTATACATTCAATTTGAAACTGCGCCACGGAGTGACCTCCCTTTTCCACTTTGGATTTTTGATTTTGGATTTTAGATTGCAGAGCATACCCCTGAACGGATTTCGGATTTTGGATGGACGGGGCAACAGTTAGAACCATTAGTTTTTGACTTTAAGCAGTTAGCCATTATCCAAAATCTAAAATCTAAAATCTCAAATCGTTTTAGACTCTACGCCGCTTGGGAGGGCGACAGCCGTTGTGAGGAATTGGGGTAACATCTCTAATCAGGGTGATTTCCAGTCCCGCCCCTTGCAGCGCCCGGATTGCAGTTTCTCTACCTGCTCCTGGCCCGCTCACCATTACTTCTATTTGGCGCATTCCTTGGTCGTTGGCTCTGCGGGCAGCACTTTCTGCTGCTGTTTGAGCGGCAAAGGGAGTTCCCTTCTTAGCTCCTTTAAAACCGCTGGAACCTGCCGATGCCCAGGATATCACTTCGCCGTTGAGGTCGGTAATAGTTACAATCGTGTTGTTAAAGGTAGACTGGATGTAGCCTACCCCATTGGGTACATTCCGTTTCTGCTTTTTTGCACCAGATTTCTTGCCTGTTTGTGGTCGCGCCATATTAGTCTCTTTAACGTTTCTCTCAACTAATGTCCCGAAGCGCTAGGAGCCAGCAGCCCCCAGCGTATTTTTCCCAAAAAGATGTTACTTCTTGGAAGGTGCCTTTTTCTTGCCCGCAACTGTTCGGCGGACGCCACGACGGGTTCTGGCGTTGGTACGGGTTCGTTGTCCCCGCACCGGCAGACCCAAACGGTGACGCCGACCGCGATAAGTTCCGATGTCCATCAGGCGCTTGATGTTCATTGACTCCCAGCGCCGGAGGTCTCCTTCGATTTGGTATGTGGTTTCTACATGAGCCCGCAGAGCTGTCACGTCGGCCTCTGTTAAATCCTTGACGCGAGTGTCAGGATTTACGCCTGTTGCAGCGATAATTTTTTGGGCCCGCGACAAGCCTATTCCGTAAATGTATGTCAGACCTATTTCGACGCGCTTATCGCGTGGAAGGTCTACCCCGGCAATCCGTGCCACACTTTTTGTCTCCCTAGTTTTCCTGTTTGGCTACAATGTTCAATTAGGATGCACCTGCGTGCAGTGCCCAATCTTCCTTTTTTTCTAACCTTGGCGTTGTTTGTGTTTCGGGTTAGTGCATATCACCATCACTCGACCGCGACGGCGGATGACGCGACATTTCTCACAAATTTTTTTGACAGATGCTCGAACTTTCATCTTTCTTCCTGCCTGGAGAACCCCGCTCTACCGGAGAGCAGGCACGCTGGGACTGCCCGTAGAGCGGTGGGAGGAGAGGCTGGGCAAGGTGTAGACCTCTCCTCGATTAAATTGTATAAAGTGCGGGTTGTTTCATGAAGGAGCCCGCTTGCACCCACTCCCATTGCTGGGTAAAGTTCGCCTGCGCCAGAGTGTTGGCGAGCGATACTTTTACGGTGTAACAATGACTTAACCCGGTACACCGGTGGGTTGTTGACGCCCTTCTCGGCAACACTACAAACGTAGCATTATAGCATAAATTTGAAGCTTTTTACCAAATTCTCTCTAAATTAAACTTAGAATTAGTTTTTAGAAAGTTTTATCTAAGCCTATTTTTTCCGAAGGCGATAAGTAATCCTGCCTTTGGTCAAGTCATAGGGAGTCAATTCGACTTTGACGCGATCGCCAGGCAGAATTTTGATGTAGTTGCGGCGGATCTTGCCGGAAATGTGAGCCAGCACGTTAAACCCATTATCTAGGTCAACGCGAAACATCGCATTGGGCAGGGATTCCGTCACTGTCCCTTCCATTTCAATTAAATCTTGCTTAGACAATTTGGTATTTACCTCAACTCTACATTTGATTAACTAGGAGTGTCCCGGCGTGAGCCTCAAAACCTATTTACTGGTAGGAGTCCAACGGGAACGGGGGGCAATAATTAGGGCGACTCGATCGACTTCTTGACTCAACCAACCGCTCGCTTTAGCTTTACTTGAGTAAAGTTGTGGCAATTAGTATCGAGTTCAATCCGGTCTCTAGCAACCCTCACAAAACCTGATAGCACAAAAAGCTCCTAGTTAACATATCTTAGCAAAAGCTTGTGAGTAACAAGCTGTATTGAGAGGGTTCAAGAGTCGATCGAGAGAGATTGTTGCAGTTCTGCGGTGACTAATTCCATTGCTCGATCGCCATCAACCGCAACTAACTGTTGACGGCCGCTGTAAAAATCAATCAAAGGCTCAGTTTGCTCGCGATAAACTTGCAACCGACGGCGGATCGTCTCCTCATTGTCATCCTGCCGGCCCCGCGACAGCAGGCGAGACACCAAAATGTCGTCAGGCACGTCGAGATTAACAGCTTTGAGACCACATTTTGGGTTCGATGTACTCCCCTCGGCACCGCTAAGCTCCTGCAGCAGTTTGTCTAAAAAAGTTGCCTGGGCAACAGTGCGGGGAAAGCCGTCGAGAATCCAGCCCGCATTAGCGTCCGGTTCATTCAAGCGTTCCTGCACGATATCCATCAGCAATTGGTCGGGAACCAACTCACCCCTGTCCATGTAGGCTTGCGCCTTTAGACCCAAGGCCGTTTTCGCCACCACGCAGGCGCGCAGGATTTCGCCCGTAGAAATGTGGGGTATTTTCCAGAGAGCGCCTAATATCTGAGCCTGAGTTCCCTTTCCCGCCCCTGGAGGCCCCATGAAAATAAATTGCATTGCGATTACTTCACCATTCCTTCATATCGCTGGGAGATGACGTAAGTTTGAATTTGCTTAGCAGTTTCGATCGCCACACCTACTAGAATCAGTAGGGAAGTTGCGCCAAAACCTCTAAAAGTTTGCACACCGATCGCGCTTTCTACAGCAGTTGGTACAATGGCCACCAGACCGAGAAAAATCGCTCCCAAGAAAGTCAAACGGTTCAAAACCTTCTCCACATAATCACTCGTTTTCTGACCCGGACGAATTCCAGGAATGCTGGCGCCCATTTTCTTCAAGTTCTGAGACATATCTACGGGGTTGACAATCAACGAAGCGTAGAAATAGCTGAAGAACAGAATCAAAGTCAGATAAAACAGCGCGTAAGCCCAAGGCGCCGGCCCGTTCGGACTCAAAACATTAGCAACTTGAACCAAAAACGGGTTATTGAGAGACTGAGCGAGGAAAGAAGGCACAATCAACACCGAAGATGCAAAAATAATCGGCATCACTCCGCCTTGATTCAAGCGCAGGGGCAGATAACTCCGGCTCTCCCGATAAACTTTGCGGCCGACTTGGCGGCGGGCCGAAATAATCGGAATGCGGCGAGTACCTTCCTGAACAAAAACAATCCCGACAATCGTCACCAAAAAGACCAGCAGCAGAACGACTACACGGCCGACAACTTGCGTGTCCCCACTTTGAGCCAATTCAAAAGTTTGTCCCAAAGAGCGCGGCAATACCGACACAATATTGATAAAAATCAGCAGCGAGGCTCCGTTCCCGATACCTCGTTCCGTCACCACTTCCGATATCCACATTACAAACATTGAGCCGGCCGTCAGAGCCAAAGCAGTTTGTGCTATGAATAAAGGCGATGGAGATTGAGCAAAAGGGCTGACCCAAATCGCAATGCCAATACTTTGCAGAATTGCCCAGCCCAAAGAAACGTAGCGAGTAATTTGAGAAATCTTGCGCCGCCCTGCTTCCCCTTCATTTTTCTGCAAGTCTTCTAAGCTTGGCAGAGCCGCCGTTAGAAGTTGCACAATAATTGAAGCATTAATGTAGGGCAAAATCCCCAGCGCGAAAATCCCCAAAGCTGACAAGCCGCCTCCTGAGAACAAATCCAAAAAGCCAATTAAAGGGCTATTTTGGACGTTTTGGGCAAAGGCGACTCGATCGATGCCGGGGACTGGCAAGTGGACACCCAGGCGTACTAAAATCAGTAAGCCAAGGGTTACGAGGATGCGGCCTCGTAAACCAGCAGCTTGAGCCATCTGCATGAACGTCTCTTGTGCAGTTGGTGCTTTTTCTCTACTAACGTCCATAGTTACGATTTTGGATTTTAGATTTGGGATTTTCGACTAAATCATTTTCTGATAGCAAGAAGAGAGGATTTGAGATTTGGACATACTCTCAAACCTCAAATCTTCACGCAACTAATTCGCAACTTCCGCCTGCCGCTTCAATTTTGGTGCGAGCACCTGCGGTAAAAGCCGAGGCGCGCACTTGCAGAGGCACATTCAGTTCGCCATCTCCTAATATTTTCAGCGGCCCGTTGTCAGTATTGACAATTTTCGCTTGCATCAAAGAGGTGAGAGTAACTTCTGTGTTTGCTGGCAGCGATGCTAATTTACTTACATTAATGGTAGTGTACTCTTTCCGGTTCACTAGAGGGAAGCTTTTCAACTTGGGGAGACGGCGGTAGAGAGGATTTTGACCTCCTTCAAAACCGGGTCTAGTGCCGCTACCGGCTCTAGATTTTTGACCGCGCATCCCTTTGCCGGAGCTCGCGCCTTGACCGGCAGAAATACCTCTGCCCAAGCGTCGGGGGCGCTTTTGGGAGCCTGCTTTGGGTCGGGCGTCTTGCAATCTCATAGTTTTAGTAATTGGTAATTGGTAATTGGTATTTAGAGAGCGGGTACGCAGTAGTTTTGAGTGCGTGAGTTTTAAGTTGCGGATTTTTTTATTTTCACCGCAAGCACTTAACACTCAAAACTTACAGTTTCCCATTCTCGCGTGTCCTAACCGTAGAGATTTTCTACTGGAATTCCGCGCTCTTGAGCAACTTCGGACAAGGTGCGGAGGGTGGAGAGGGCATTGACTGCGGCTCGGGCGTTGTTTAAGGGATTTCCAGAACCTAGCTGTTTGGCTAAGATGTTGCGGACTCCTGCTAGTTCGAGAACAGTTCGCACTGCTCCCCCTGCAATTACCCCGGTTCCGGGAGCTGCCGGCCGCATCATCACTTTAGCTCCGCCACCGTCACCGTTGATGGGGTGAGGGATGGAGTTAGATTTGGTGAGGGGGACTTCAATTAGGTGCTTTTTGCCGTCAGCGACGCCTTTTTTAACGGCACCGATTACGTCGCTAGCTTTGCCGACTCCTACTCCAACTTGACCGCGTTCGTTGCCGATAATGACTATGGCGCGGAAGCTGAGTTTTTTACCACCTTTGACTACTTTGGTAACGCGCCGAATCTGAACAACCCGTTCTTGCCATTCGGATTCTTTTTCGCGCCCTTTGTTGTTGCTGCTGCTTTTTTTCTTGTTGCGCTGTTCTTTTTGTTCTGCCATAGTTTTGTCCTGTGGGAATTAGTAATTGGTGAAAGGCGATCGGCAATTGGTAATTGTTTGAGTAAAAAGTAAAAATAGAAGAAATCTGGATTTTGCCTTTTCACTTTCAACTTTTGACTTTTTACTTTTTAATTACTCATTACCCGCTACCCATTACCCCCTCTAGAAGTCTAACCCCGCTTCGCGAGCTGCTTCTGCGAGGGCTTTGACACGACCGTGATAGAGGTTGCCCCCGCGATCGAATACGACTTTGACTATGCCAGCGCTGGAACAGCGTTTGGCAATCAACTGACCGACTTGCACGCTCGCGGAGCAGTTGCCGCCAGAACTGAGAGTAGACTTCAATTCTGGGTCGAGGGTTGACGCGGCGGCCAAAGTGTGCTGGGCGGTGTCGTCGATTACTTGAGCGTAGATGTGCTGATCCGATCGAAATACCGCTAGTCTGGGACGTTCGGCGGTGCCGAACACCTTGCGCCGAACGCGGCGGTGTCTGCGCTGGACTGATTCTTTGCGAGTAAGCTTCATGGTTACTTCTTACCTGTTTTGCCTGTTTTACCAGCTTTGCGCCGGACAACTTCGCCGCTGTAGCGAATGCCTTTGCCCTTATAGACTTCGGGCGGACGCACCGCGCGGATGCGGGCTGCTGTATTGCCTACGAGTTCTTTGTCAATGCCGGAGACAATGACGTTGGTGTTGCCTTCAACTGCCATTGTGATGCCTTCTGGAGGGGGCATTTCCACCGGCTTGCTGTAACCGACGTTTAAAATCAGGTTCCGTCCTTGAACCTGTGCCCGATAACCTGTGCCGATAATTTCGAGACGCCGCTGAAAACCTTGGGATACACCTTCGACCATGTTGGCGACTAGGGTGCGGCACAAGCCGTGCAGTTGTCTGGCGACGCGAGATTCGTCTCGGCGGGTAACGAGTAAAGTCTCGCCTTCAATTCCCATGAGGATTTCGGCTGGGATAACTCGGGAAAGTTCACCTTTAGGGCCTTTGACGGCTACTTTTTGACCGTCTAGGGTGACGGTGACTTTCGTGGGGATGCTAATCGGACGCTTGCCAATTCGCGACATAGTTTTTTGTCCTTTGTTTTTAGTTATTAGTCCTTGATTATTAGTGCTTAGTTATTAGTCCTTAGTGATTGATTTTTGAGTCTGTTGCCAACGACCAGTGACTAATGACTAATGACTAATGACTACCAAACATAACAAAGCACTTCACCGCCCAAACCTTGGCGTCGAGCTTCTCTATCCGTCATAATGCCGCTGGAGGTAGAAATAATGGCTATGCCAATTCCGCCTAACACTCTGGGCAATTCTTTACGGTTCGAGTAAACGCGCAGTCCTGGTTTGCTGACTCGCTTAAGTGCCGTGATAATGGGCTTGCGAGTTTTACCTTTGTACTTTAGAGAAAGCACTAAATGTCGCTTGACCCCTTCTGCTTCTGCTTCTTCAAATTCGCCGATGAAGCCTTCACTTTTGAGGACTTGGGCGATGCTGCGGGTCATTTTTGTAGCTGGAATTTGCGTTGTTTGGTGGCGCGCCATGCAAGAATTGCGAATGCGCGTCAACATATCTGCTATGGTATCGTTAGCTGCCATCTTTTGCTTCTTACTCTAGTGCTTAGTTGTCCCGGAACGGCATTCCCATTTCTTTAAGCAAGGCGCGTCCTTCTTCGTCGGTGTTTGCTGTGGTGATAATTGAAATGTCCATGCCTCGAATTTGATCGATGCGGTCATATTCTATTTCTGGAAAAATTAGCTGTTCTCTCAGACCCAAGCTGTAGTTACCGCGCCCGTCGAAGCTTTTGGGGCTGATGCCGCGGAAGTCGCGGATTCGGGGGAGTGCGAGGTTGATCAGCCGATCGAGAAAATCGTACATCCGATCGCCACGCAGCGTCACCATAACGCCGACGGGTACTCCTTTGCGGATTTTGAAGCCTGCGATCGCTTTTTTCGCCCGCGTCACCACTGGTTTTTGCCCGGTGATGATCCCGATCTCGTTGATCGACGAATCGAGTGCCTTAGCGTTTTGAGATGCTTCTCCCAAACCGCGGTTCACTGTGACTTTGACGAGTTTGGGAACCTGATGGATATTAGTATATTTAAACTGATCCATCAGTGTGGGAACGATTTTTCCTTGATAAAGAACCTTGAGTTTGTCCGGCATAGTTTTTGTGTTTCGTTAACTGTCCCTGGGCTTGGTCAGGGAATTGGTTTTTGTCAGTTGTCAGTTGTTAGTTGGCCGTTGTCAGTTGTCTGTTGACTGTTGACTGTTGACTGTTGACTGTTGACTGATGACTGTTGACTGTTGACTGATGACTGAGGACTAATGACTAATGACTAATTATCGAGGATTTCTCCGGTTTTTTTGAGCTGTCGCAGTTTCCGACCGTCTTCGCTAAATGTATAGCAAACGCGGCTAGCTATTTTTTCTTTTTCGGAATAGTGCATGACATTTGAGCTGTGAATGGGAGCCTCAAACGTGAGTATTTTCCCGGACTCTCCCTCTTGCTGGGGCTTGACGTGCTTTGTTCTGATGTTTACACCTTTAACAATTACTTTGCTGACTTTAGGATATGTCTTTAAGATTTCTCCGACTTTTCCTTTCTCTTTGCCAGTAATTATTTGCACGGTGTCGCCTGCTTTGACGTGCATTCTGTAGCGCCGCAGTTCGCTAGTTGGTTTACCCTTTTTTCCGTACATTTTAAAGTACCTCCGGGGCTAAGGAAACGATTTTAGTAAAGTTTTTGTCGCGCAGTTCGCGGGCTACCGGGCCGAAGACGCGAGTGCCTTTGGGGTTGCCGTCTACGTTGATAATAACGGCGGCGTTATCGTCAAAACGAATGCTCATGCCACTGTCGCGGCGCAAACCTTTGCGGGTTCTGACAATGACAGCCCGAACGACATCTGATTTTTTGACGGCCATATTGGGGATGGCGTCTTTGACGACGGCAATGATGACATCGCCGACTCCGCCGTAGCGACGGTTGCCGCCTCCCAATACGCGGATGCACATCAGTTTGCGGGCTCCGCTATTGTCGGCGACATTGAGGTATGTCTGGGGTTGAATCATGGTGATTGTTGACTGTTAACTGTTGACTGTTAACTGTTGACTGTTAACTGTTGACTGTTGACGGCTAATTGATTAATCAAGTACCGATCGGGCGGGCGCGAGATCGCAATTAACTGTTAGCCGTTTTTTGTCCCGAAAATCTCAGCAACCGTCCAACGTTTGGTTTTGCTCAGTGGTCGAGTTTCAGTGATGCGGACACGATCGCCCGATTTGCACTGATTTTCTTCGTCATGAGCTTTGTAGCGCTTTGTGCGGACTACGATTTTGCCGTATTTGGTGTGGGAGGAGCGGTTTTCGATTGCTACCACGACGGTTTTATCCATCTTGTCGCTGACTACTACGCCAACTCGTTCTTTAATTGCCATAGCTACCTATTTTTGTTGTGCAATTGACTTGTTTTTAGCTACTGTGCGATCGTCGGCTCGGCTGCTTCTGACTCTTGGCTGACTGCTGCGGTTGCAGCAGGCTGTGCTACCTGTTTAGCTGCGGCTGATTTTGCTGCTGCTTCTTTCTCAGCAACGATTTGGCGCTCGCGTTCAACTGTCATCAATTGAGCTAGGCGGTGTTTGGCGTGCTTGAACAGGTGAGGCTTTTCCATGCGGCCGGTAGCTTGCTGGAGCCGCAATTCCATTAGTTGGCGCTTGACGGCTAAAATTTGCTCTGCTACTGCGGCATCGCTTAATTCTCTAGCTTCTTTAATCTTGGTCAAAGACATAATTGTGTGCTTTCTCGTTAGCGAGCGGTATGACAGAAGACAGAATTGTCTCGCTTGGCTGAAGGTCGAAGGAAAGAAAAGTTATGAAAGCCAGATTTTAAAATGCTGTAGCCGTTTAAAATGCTGATTAATACAGACCTAATTCTACCTTCGCTCTTCGCTATGACTGGTCTTCTTCGCGAGTGATGAACTTGGTTTTAATTGGTAATTTGAAAGATGCCAAACGCATTGCTTCGCGGGCAGTTTCTTCACTTACGCCGCCAATTTCAAACATTACCCGGCCCGGTTTGACCACGGCAACCCAAAACTCAGGTGAGCCTTTACCAGAACCCATCCGGGTTTCTGCTGCGCGCTGGGTGACTGGTTTGTCGGGAAAAATGCGAATCCAGATTTTGCCACCCCGGCGGATATAACGGGTCATGGCGCGCCGTCCGGCTTCTATTTGGCGGGAAGTGATCCAGGCGGGTTCGACGGCTTGGAGCGCGAAGTCGCCAAAGCTAACTGTGTTGCCGCGGGTGGCAACACCGCTCATTCGCCCGCGCTGTTGTTTGCGGAATTTGGTTCTTTTAGGGCTTAACATGGCGAAAGGGAGTTGGGTAATTGGTAATTGGTAATTGGTAATTGGTGATTGCTAATTGCTAATTGGTTTGGAACAACTGACAATTAACAAGTGACAACTAACAGTTAACAATTAGCTAGCCTTCGTTCGATCGATCTTCAAAGTTCTGGCGGCGGCGCTTTTGTTTAGTGCGGGGCACTGCTGCATTTGGTGCAGCCTCTTGTTCCTGTCCGGGAATAATTTCGCCTTTGAAAACCCAAACTTTAATGCCCAGAATACCGTAGATGGTTTGAGCAGTGCAGTAGGAGTAGTCGATGTCTGCCCGCAGCGTGTGCAAGGGGACTCTTCCTTCGCGCGTCCATTCGGTACGGGCGATTTCTGCGCCGTTGAGGCGTCCGCTGACTTGAATTTTGATGCCTTGGATGCCGACTTTTTGGGCGCGGGTGATTGCTTGGCGGACTACTCGGCGGAACGATACGCGCCGTTCTAGTTGCTGAGCGATGTATTCCGCGATCAGTGTGGCATCGGCATCTACTCGCTGGACTTCGACGACGTTGATGCGGATTTGGCGGTTGCTACCGAGTTGCTGCTGCAAACCGACGCGCAAAGTTTCGATGCCTGCTCCGCCGCGGCCGACGACAACGCCTGGTCTGGCTGTGAACACTTCTAGGTCAATTTGATCGGCTTTCCGCTCAATTCTGACAGAGGAAATCCCAGCATTGCTGAGGGTTTTACGAACGTACTTGCGAATTTTATAGTCTTCTTGCAAGAGTTCTGGATAGTTTTTGGGATCGGCAAACCAGCGAGAGCGGTGCTCTTGGGTAATGCCGAGGCGAAAACCAATTGGATGTATTTTTTGGCCCATAATAGTTGATGAGTTAATTGGTAATTGGTAATTGGTAATTGGTAATTGGTAATTTGTGATTACCCATTTTTTTCAACTTTAAGCTGTTTATTACCTCTTACGTTTTTCCCTGGTTTAGTTTTCTACGAGCGGAGCTACTACTACGGTAATGTGACAGGTTGGCTTGCGGATTTGGTAGGCGCGACCTTGAGCGCGGGGTCTAAAGCGTTTGAGGACTGGGCCTTGGTCTGCGTAAGCTTGAGACACTACTAGCTTGGATTTATCCAATCCTGCGTTGTGTTCGGCGTTTGCTACTGCCGATCGCAAAACTTTGACGATTGGTTCGCAGGCGCGGTAGGGCATGAATTCGAGTAAAATCAGCGCTTCTTGGTAGCTTTTGCCGCGAATTTGGTCGAGGACTCGGCGCACTTTGAAGGGGGATGTCCGGATGTAACGGGCGATCGCCTTAATTTCGGATGTGGTATCTATAGCCATTTCGATTTCGGTAATTGGTAATTGGTAATTGGGCAAAAGGTAATTGGTAATTGGTAATTTTTTTTCCGACTACCTATTACCTGTCACCTAATTCGGCTATCTTTTCGCCTTTTTATCACCACTTTTCGCGTGACCTCTAAAGGTGCGAGTGGGGGAAAATTCTCCGAGTTTGTGACCTACCATTTGGTCGGTGAGGTAGACGGGTACGTGCTGTCTGCCGTTGTGAACGGCGATCGTGTGACCTACCATTTGGGGCAGGATTGTGGAAGAGCGCGACCAAGTTTTAATTACTTGTTTTTGGCCGGCGGCGTTGAGTTTTTCGATTTTTGTCATCAGAGCATCTGCGACAAAGGGGCCTTTTTTTAGCGATCGAGACATGATTTTTTTAGTAATTCAGGAGTCATTAGTCAGAATTAAGCAGTCATTGGTCATCAGTCCTCAGTCATTAGTTAGCAGTTAATAACTAAGCACTGAAGACTGCTGACTGATTGACTAGCTTTGTCTGCCGCCCTTGCCGCGCTTGGAAGCTTTGCGGCGGCGCCGGACGATTAAAGCGTCGCTGCGCTTGTTTTTGCGTCGAGTTTTTGCACCCAAAGCTGGTTTACCCCAAGGAGTGACAGGCCCCGGACGTCCGATGGGAGCTCTGCCTTCGCCACCGCCGTGCGGGTGGTCTACCGGGTTCATGACGCTACCGCGAACGGTGGGTCTGCGACCTTTCCAGCGGGTGCGGCCTGCTTTGCCGAGGCTGATGTTTCTGGCGTCTGTGTTGCCTACTTGACCGATGGTGGCGTAGCAGTCGGCGCGGACTTTGCGCTGTTCGCCGGATGGCAGTTTGAGGGTGACGTAGCTACCTTCTTTTGCCATTAGCTGAGCGCTGGAGCCGGCGGAGCGAACGATTTGTCCGCCTTTTCCGGGTACTAGCTCGACGTTGTGGATGCTGGTACCGAGGGGAATGTTCTTCAGGGGGAGGGCGTTACCGATTTCGATCGGCGCGTCTGGGCCTGAGACAATTACTGTACCGACGTTTAAGTTGAGCGGGTGCAAGATGTACCGTTTTTCGCCGTCTTTGTAGAACAGGAGGGCGATGCGGGCGTTGCGATTGGGGTCGTATTCGATCGCCTTGACGGTAGCGGGAATGCTGTGTTTGTCGCGGCGGAAGTCGATGTCTCTATACAGCCGTTTGTGACCGCCTCCCCGGTGGCGACAGGTGATGACGCCTCGGTTGTTGCGGCCTTGTTTGGTGTGCTTATTGCTGGTTAGAGACTTTTCTGGCTCTGATCTGGTAATTTCAGCAAAGTCCGAGACGGTTTGTTCTCGGGTGCTGGAGGTATAAGGTCGGTAAGAACGGATGCCCATAATCGATCTATTTTAGATTTTGGATTTTGGATTTTGGATTTGACGTTTATCGATTTTAGATTTTAGGTTGAAGATTGGCGATCTTTGGTTAACTTACGAGTTTTCTGGTTCGAGAATTTCCACCAGTTAACCGCAATTTAAAATCTAAAATCTAAAATCTAAAATCCAAAATCGTCTAGACTTCTGGGAATAGGAGTTTGCGGATCGAGTCTCCGTCGGTCAGAGTTACGGTTGCTCGCTTGTAACAAGGTTTAAAGCCGACGAATTTGCCAACTCGACGCTTTTTGCGCGGCGGGTTTTGGGTGTTGACGCCGATGACTTTGACCTTAAATAGTTCTTCGATTGCAGCTTTGATTTGAGGCTTTGTCGCTTTGGGGGCTACGTCGAATGTGAATTGATTTAATTCCATCATTCGGGTAGCTTTCTCGGTGAGAATCGGACGCTGGATCAAATCTGCGTAGTCGCGGGGGTCGATTTTACTCACCGTAAATCTCCTGAATTTTAGCTATGGCTGTAGATGTGACGATAATTTTGTCAGCCGCGAGAACGTCGTAAACATTCAGGGATGTTGCCAAGATGACGTTTACTAATTCGATGTTGCGTCCGGATAAGTAGACGTTTGGTTGCGGTTCTGGCAAGATTAACAGAACTTTTGTATCGGGTTCGATGCCCCAGCGGGCGATCGCACTCAGCAATTCTTTGCTTTTCGGTCTCGGAAATTGCTCTGCAAATTCTTCAACCACAATGATGTCTTCGGTGCGACTTTGGAATGCTGTCCGCAAAGCGAGACGGCGTTCCTTTTTGTTCATTTTGACTTCAAAGTCTCTCGGTTTTGGCCCGAAGATGACACCGCCCCCCCGCCACAGCGGAGAACGGATAGAACCTGCTCTGGCTCGGCCGGTGCCTTTTTGACGCCAGGGTTTGCGGCCACCGCCTCTGACTTCCGATCGAGTTTTGGTGCAAGCATTTCCTTGACGGGCGTTATTCAGTTGCCGCGTCAATGCTCTGTGAACGATGTGAGACGCATTTTCTTCTTTGGCTACGCGCAGTTCTAAAGTTGTTTCTCCAACTTCTTCGCCTTGCCAATTTCGGACTACACAATTAACCATATCTTTTGTCCTTTGTCTGTTGTTAGTTGTCTGTTGTTTAGTTGTCTGTTGTCTGTTGTCTGTCGTCTGTTGTCTGTTCTCAGGTCTTAGTTTTCAGCTCTTAGTTTTCAGCTTTTAGTTCTTAGTTATTGCTTGCTACTAACGGCCAACCACTATCTACTGACTGCTGACTACTGACTAATGACTACTGACTAACGTCCTACTTTTTTCTCAGGCACAACATTGACTAAGGCGCCAGCTTTGCCGGGAACTGCTCCCTTAATTAGCAGCAAATTCTGCTCTGTATCCACCCGGATAATTGTTAGTTTGCGGACGGTGACTTGAACGTTGCCCATACGTCCTGCCATTCTTTTCCCGGGATAAACGCGACCGGGAGTAGTTCCAGGCCCGATCGATCCAGGCTCGCGGTGGTTCTTGGAACCGTGAGACATGGGGCCTCGTTTAAAGTTGTGGCGCTTTTGAAAACCTGCAAAACCTTTACCGATGCTGGTACCGATGACATCTACTATTTGTCCCGGTGTAAAAGTATCTGCTTTTAGTTGTTGACCTAATTCAAATGAACTGGTGTCTTCCAAGCGGTATTCCTGCAAGTGGCGCAATGGATTCGCCCCCGACTTGGCAAGGTGTCCTAGTTCTGGCTTGTTGAGAGCCTTTGGTTTGACTTCGTTGTATCCAACTTGAACGGCACCGTAGCCGTCAGTTTGTTTTGTTTTGATTTGAGTTACTGTACAAGGCCCTGCTTGTATGACGGTGACGGGGATGGCTCTCCCTTCGGCGTCAAACACTTGAGTCATGCCTAGTTTAGTGCCAAGAATGCCTACAGACACGGATTTTCTTCCTTTTATTTACGCAAGAGGTTTCGGATTGCGAAATTTACGTCAATCCGCTTGCTCTTGTGCAGAAACATTTATTTCAGTGTTCCTGCAATTAACTGTTATCAACCAACAGCCTTCCTCGGTGTTTAAAATTTGAGTTTTAAATTTGGGAGCGAGCTTGTGGAAGTCTTGCAAGGGTTGAGATTCGCGGCTTTTTACCGGCTTTATCTCCGAGTTTTGTCTCGGTCTTGCTTGTTTGCGCCAGGACTTGAGCAGCAAACCACTCAGTATCCTTTACGGCGACAATTCACAATAGTACATGAAGTGTTTGCCGTTTGTCAAGGCCGCGATGAGAATTTTTCGCCTCAACTTTAGGATTTATAATATTTCCAGCTCGCAAGCAGCGATCGACCCAATTTTGATACAGCAGGAAACACAAATTTATGGGACTGATTACGACGGGATCTGATCTGATTCGGGATTTGGAAAAGTCGGGGTCGCTGGCCCTGTACGTTCCTTTAGAAGGAGGATTTGAGGGGCGCTACCTCCGCAGGCTGAGGGCTGCGGGCTACGGTGGGTACACGATTTCGGCGCGGGGTTTGGGTGATTTGGCGATGTATTTAACGGGGGTTCACGGGGTGCGGCCGCCGCATTTGGGCAAGAAAACTACTGGCAATGAAGGGGCTGTGGGTTATACGTACTACGTGCCGCCGATGTTGAAAACTCAATTAGACAATTTGCCACCTAAAGCAAAAGGACTGGTGCTGTGGATTATTGAAGGGCAGATTTTGTCGAGTCAGGAGATTGAGTATTTGACTGTTTTGCCGACGTTAGAACCGCGAGTTAAAATAGCAGTTGAGATGGGGGGCGATCGAGCTTTTAGCTGGAAGCCACTTAAAGATGCTTTAGTTGCAGCTTAAATTCCGGTATTTGCGATCGCAAATCAACTAAAAAACGCAGCGAGCAACTAAAGCTCAACAGCTTCTGCTCGCTGGTTTTGCTATTTTTGGGAAAAACTTAATTAACAGGAAAAATCTTATGCTTCAGAACCGCGATTATACCATCATTATTGACAAAAGCGGCAGTATGTACACAAAAGACCAGATGGGCGGTAAAAGTCGGTGGGCGCTCATGCAAGAATCGACGATCGCATTGGCGAATAAATGCGAAGAACTCGATCCTGATGGCATAACAGTTTATGTGTTTTCCGGTCGCTTCAAGCGCTATGATAACGTAACAGCAGCTAAAGTCGTGCAAATATTCCAAGAAAACGAACCTTCGGGAACTACGAATTTAGCTGCTGTTCTGCAAGACGCCCTGAACAGTTATTTTCAGCGCAAAGCATCCGGTAAGACCAAGCAAAATGGGGAAACATTATTAGTGGTGACGGACGGGGAACCGGACGATCGCAAAGAAGTGATGAAAACCATTATAGAGGCTTCGCGGAAGCTTGATCGAGATGAAGAGTTGGCGATTTCTTTCATTCAAGTAGGGAATGCGCCGGAAGCAACTAAGTTTCTCAAGATATTGGATGACGAACTGCAAAGCGCCGGCGCTAAATTCGATATCGTTGATACTGTGACGATGGATGATATTGAAGGAATGACCCTGACAGAGGTATTGCTGAATGCAATAACTGATTGAGGAGGCAGGCGAAGTTCACGCGATTATATTTGGGCCAGTTGACCCAGCAGCATTTTTTAGGGGGTTTAAGTTATGGAATCTATCGATCGCCTGTTAGGTGAACTTAAGGCAGAGTATCAAGCATCTCAAAAAAATGCTGAGTTGAAAAGTCAGACGCCGGTGCAAGCACAAGCGCCTGTGCCACAAGCAGCAGTGCCGTCAAATCAAACATTTAAAACATCAGATATAAATTTGTATGCTGGTTCTTTAGATAAGGATTTAGCTCAAATTAAGGCTGAGTACGAATCGCAAAATAAAGCTCAGGAAGTCGCTTCACTGGAACCGCTTAAGGCTGAGCACGAAGCACAAAATCAAGCTCAGGAAGTCGCTTCACTGCAACCGCAACCAGCAGAACAAGTCGCGGGGCCGCAGTTGGAGGTACAAACGCACAGACAGAAAGTTAGGCAAGCTCAGGTTTGGCTGAAAAAGTTGGATAAAAATTCCGATGAGGGATATTGGTTCGATCAGTTTGCTTTTAAGTATTCTTCGAGGATAGATGCGGCGATCGACTATTTGCAAGCTGTGAATGAGTTTGATTGAATGTTGATTGTTGGCGGTTGGCGGTTGACGGTTGAGGATTTACTGTTAAACTATCATTCCAAAATGTAAAAAATATGAAGCAGAAGCAGAAGTAAAAGTAGTAGGTTGGGTTGAGCGATAGCGAACCCTACGCTTCGCCGAACACTTTATTTTAAATGAAGAGTTGGGCGAAGTGAAACGTAGGGTTCGCAACCTCAACCAAACCTACATATTGGGAATTTCACTTAATTAAGAACCGCTGTAGCTAGTTTCAACTAATAGCATCTTTGAGAACAGACGTAGGATTCAACAAAAACAAAGCCGCTTTTTTTGCTGTATCTTCAGATAGCTGAATTTGTTTTAACTCAACAATACCTTCACTGATAAAAGTATCTCTCAAAGCAGCTTTTTCTCCGCTGTTAAAACTCGTTTCGTAAAACACTTCTCTAATTCCAGCGGCAATGACTAATTTCAAACAATAGATGCAGGGTTCTAAGGTGACGTAAATACTAGCCCCAGCAGTAGATATACCGTGTTTGGCAGCTTTGGCGATCGCATTTGCTTCGGCGTGAACCGCCCTTGATGGTAAAGTTTTACTGGCGTCGCAACTACTCAAACCAGGATAGCAGAAGCCTTGAGTAGTACAGTGTGCCGAACCTGACGGCGAACCGTTGTAACCCGTTGCTAAAACTTGCCTGTTTTTAGTTATCACCGCGCCTACAGGAAAAGCCAGACAAGTCGATCGAGTAGCGGCCAATTTTGCTAACATTAAGAAGTATTCGTCCCAACTCGGTCTTTCTTCTTCTAAATTCATTTTCTATCCTGAATGTATTGGTTGCTGGTTTTCAGACACTCGGCCGCCTTTTGCAATTCTATTCCCAAATAACCAATATGCTCGCCTTTGATAGCCGGGGAAGCTGCACAAATTTCTCGCACTAACTTGAGAGGGTTTTTTCCAGAATAACAGGTGACAACTTCGCCGCTGCCCGGGGTGGTTTGCGTGACAACTATTTGATTGTCGGCTACTTCAACTAAAAAATTGCCTGCTGCATCGAAAAAGTCTCTATCTTCGCAGATTTTAGCATATTGGGTTTGAATAAGTCGATCGGCATTTTCAAAGGTATCGTCATACAAGTGAGCAGATTGACTCAGCGTTACCAACGGGCCCATCGTCAAATTATAATCGGAACGCCGAGCAATTTCATCTCGAATGTGCTGCTGCAAAGCCCGCAAGCCCATTGCATTTGCCGGCCAAGCCGCAAACATATCATTACTGCGGAGAGTTGCAGTTAGCGATATTTCACCGTCCACAACTCGCACCCAAATGTGATTTAAACAAGGGCTGCCGCTGTGCTGGTGGTCTGAGGAACCATCAGGTCTTCTGTTAATATTTCCGCCGGCATCCCACAAACTAATTACAGCACTTGCCGCGTCAATTTCTTTAATTAGTTTGGCAATAACTTCTTCAATTTGATCTCGTCCAAACCACGACCGCATCCGCTGTGCGTAGGTATATTTAATGCCTTCGCTATACGGGGCATCTTCCAGCATTTGCGGTTTGTACTGTTCGAGGAAATCACGGTCTATTGGTAAGTAATTCGGTTCAGGAAAATAGAACTCCGCAGGTTCATCTGTAATCACTGCCATTAAGTCAATTAATTCTTGCCACTGTCCGTCATAACCAGTCGGTCGCAGGGTGCCGGTGGTCTTAATTCGGTGGATGATTTTTACCCAAGTTTCGGCGATAGTTTTGCCTTCGATTCTGTGTCCGTATTTCTGACCGGGGAGTACAGTCGGAACGATTTCGACTAACGGAAAAGTTACGGGTTCTCCCCAAGGTTCAACAGATTCTTTTTGGGCAAAAGACTTGACAATAGTCACTGTTTCTGCTATGTTTTTGGCTTCTTTCCATTCTATTGAATGACGCAATAGTTCTAAGGCTTCTGCTGCTATTTCAATATCAATGTAGCCAAATATTGAAGATTTAATTAGCCAGCAATCTCTACCAGTATCGCTTTTGCCGGCTTCAAATCCGTTGCGAAAAAAGTCTATCAAGCAGGCTGCGGCACCGGAGTTGCGGTCTTCTTTGGTAGCATTGAGAATTACTAAAAAGCGGACGTGGGGATTGCACAGCAAGTTTCTAATTAAGAAGTTGATGCCGCGGGTGGGCGAGTACAGTTGTCCGATGACAGCAAATTCGTTGGGTTGTAAATGTTTGCCGTTAGCGGAGCCCTTGGAAAGGATCGCACTTTTTACTGTCCAGCCGCTGACAATGGCTGTTTGCCCCGTTCCACAAATTAATTGATTTGGTTTATATAGGGGTTTGTACTCAAATTTATTGACGAGATTTGTGGCTGTCATGGTTTATCGTTTTTTGCACCGCGTACTACTATATCAATAGTTTGGATGGTTTTAAGATATCAATCATCTTTATGCTGCCGCTGCAATGATTTTTTATGCTGTGTCAACGCAGATCCTTGCCTGAATGTCTTTTACAGCGAGATCCTTCACCGGAATTGAAATCACAAACTCTGTACCTTGACCTAAAGTTGAGTTGACTTGTAAAGTTCCAGAGTGTTTCTGGACTACGATTTGATGAGCGATCGCCAATCCCAGCCCTGTTCCTTGCCCCACGCCTTTGGTGGTAAACAGATGCTCAAAAATTTTTGGCTTCACCGCATCCGTAATGCCAATCCCATTATCCTGAATTCGGATCACTGCCTGAGATTCCGACAATTGGGTTTTGACAGTAATCTGGTTGGGTTTGGCTTTGATCTGAGCAAAACTGCGTCCTTGATTTGATTCCTCAAGGGCATCGATCGCATTTGCCAGCACATTCATAAATACCTGATTCAACTGTCCGGCAAAGCATTCTACCTGTGGCAGATCGCCATAGTCTGTGATCACTTCAATTTCCGGGCGACATTCGTTGGCTTTGAGGCGATGCTTGAGAATCAAGATCGTGCTGTCAAGCCCGTCGTGGATATTGTAAGGAATGGGGCGATCGCAATCAGAACGCGAGAAAGTTCTTAAACTGGTGCTGATTGTGTGAATGCGATCGACTCCTTCTTGCATCGAATCAATTAACTTGGGTAAATCCTCTTGTAAGTATTCCAAGTCTATTTCCTCCACGAATGCCTGTAGCGTGGCACTTGGATAAGGGAGTTCTTTTTGGTAGAGAGCGATAACTTGAAAGAGGTCTTTAATACAATCCTGAGCGGGTTTCAGATTGCCAGCAATAAAGCCAAGCGGATTATTAATCTCGTGCGCGACACCCGCCACTAAATTCCCCAAAGCAGACATTTTTTCGGTGTGGACTAAATGAACCTGAGACTGTTGCAGTTGTGTGAGTGCTGCTTCTAAATCAGCGGTTTTCTCAGCTACACGCTGTTCGAGATTTTTAGTTAACTGCCGTAGCTGCAAATGAGTTTTTACCCGTGCTAGCATCTCCTGTTCTTGAAAGGGTTTGGTGATGTAGTCCACAGCACCCAATTCAAATCCTTTCTCCTTACTATCGGCATCGGAGAGAGCGGTCATAAAAATGATGGGAATACTTGCGGTTTTCGGATCTGCCTTCAGACGTTTGCAGGTTTCAAAGCCGTCAATTCCTGGCATTTGAACATCGAGTAAGATCAGATCGGGAGGATAAGCTTGGACTCTCTTAAGAGCGCGATCGCCGTTGATTGCGGTTGCTACTTCGTACCCCGCATCACTTAAGGTTTCACAAACCACTTCTAAGTTGGCAGGGGTATCATCCACCACCAAAATTAATTCAGGACTAGACATCGGCTTTCTTCTCTGTGAGATCGATTCCGGTTGCACCGGAATGATTGTTGACTGTTGACTGTTGACTGTTGACTGTGAGCCGAAAAACTGAAAAGCGTGCTTATTATTGGTGGCAGATTGAAGGAGACTTTATCATGACGATGCTAGCGAATTTGATCGGAGGTGTTGTTCTAGCAACTCTTCAATCTCTTCGGCTTTAAATTGCTTGGCTAACTGAATAATTTTTGAGGCAAAATTAGCGTAGAGAGGGTTAGATTGAGCAATATGCTCTGTGTGCGATCGTAGCCGTTTTAAGTTGCCTTGCTGTGCCAATTCTAGTAACTTTTTTAAGTCTATAGGGGAAGGAATAATCATCCCTTCTGGGTTTTCTAATGCAGTGGTTGGAGTGGATTGTGCAGAGTCGTTGGAGCCTGTTATTTCATATTTCCATTCTAATTCCAAATGAGTGGCTAAGAGGTTAAATAATTCACTGACTTCCACTGGCTTTGCCAGGAAATCATTTCCCCCTGCATCTAAACTCATCTGTTGATAGGCTTGTGCAACTGATGCAGAAGAGACAATGATCTTCGGGTGGGGCAAATCCTTTGCACTGCGAATTTGTTTGAGCAGCTCAAAGCCGTCCATGACTGGCATTGCCAAGTCTGTAATCACTAAGTCAGGTTGAGACTGTCGTATTTTTTCCAATCCTGCTTGTCCATTTTCTGCCTCACTAACTTGGAATCCTAGTGGCTCTAACAAGTTAAAGAGAACGGCTCGGTTTTCCCAACGATCGTCCACCACAAGTATGCTGCGTCGTTGTCCTTCGTAACCAATAATTTGTTTTCCTATTGTGAAGGAGTTTTGCTGTACCCAATCGGTGGCGATCGCCAGTTCCACCTCAAAAAAGAACTCACTCCCGACTCCGGGTTGGCTGTTAACTTGGATTTGTCCGTTCATAAGTTGGACAATTCTTTGGCTAATTGCCAGTCCTAAACCGGTGCCCTCGGCTTGGCGCTGGCGATCGCCCACTTGTTCAAAAGCCTGAAAAATTTTCTCCAAATGATTGGGCGCAATTCCTACACCCGTATCCTCAACTTGAAATTTGAAAGAGGGAGTGGACGGATTGGGAGGATTCTCAACTACGGCAACCTTCAGCGTGACAGAACCTTTGTCGGTGAATTTAATCGCATTTCCCACCAAGTTGAGTAACACCTGACGCAGCCGTTTTTCATCGGCAAAAATCCCTTCAGGTAACTGTGGATCGGGCTCGTAAACGAAGTCAATGTTTTTTTGGTCGGCACGAATGCGGCAGATTTCAGCGACACCTTGGAGGAATGAGGGAAAGTGAATCGCTTGAGGTGTGAGTTCTAATTTGCCGGCTTCAATTTTGGACAAGTCCAACACATCGTTAATCAGCGTCAGCAAATGATAACCACACTGGTGGATGATTTCTACCCCATGACGTTCTTTCGCTGGCAATGCGCTGCTGCGGTTGAGGATTTGAGCATAGCCCAAAATACCGTTGAGGGGAGTGCGGAGTTCGTGGCTCATGTTGGCAAGAAATTCGCTTTTTGCTTGGTTTGCGCCATCGGCTACAAGTTTTGCTTCTTTCAGTTCTGCGGTGCGTTCCTCGACACGGCTTTCCAGTTCGATAAAGGAGGCTTTGAGTTGACCTGCCATCTGATTAAATGAATCTGCCAGCGATTCTAATTCACTAATACCTTGCACCTGAAGTGTTTGATCCAACTGTCCCGAACTAATCGCCTGACTGGCTTTTTGTAGCTGCAAAATCGGTTTGGTAATCCAACGCGAAGTAAAAAGACCCAGTATAGTCGTCACTACCAAAGCCCCTAGACACAGCAAAATTGTGGTGCGAGTATTGGCATTGATTTGTGCCATGAAATCTGATTCAGGCACCACAACGACGCTGAACCAATCGATACCTCGTTCGTCTCGAATGGCGGAAACCTGCACGAACTGCCGTTGGTTTGCCAGCATAAAATCAAGCTGTTGATTTTGTGCAATAGCGTTGAAGTTGCCAAATCGATCGAGGATAGCTTGCGCTGTGGCACGAATTACAGAACTTTCAGACTTGACGGCAGGAATTTGTTGCAACTCCTCATTTTTAAGATCCATAATGTAAGGCTGACTGATCTTTGAACTCGCAATCAGATTGCCCGATCGATCTACGATAAACGTTTGTCCCGTTTGACCCACCTTCAACTCGCTCAGAAAACGATGAATCTTGTCCAGCCGAAAGGTGCTTTTTTCCACGCCTAGTAACGTTCCATCGCGATTGTAAATCGGCTGGGATAGAGCCAGCGTAGCCGATTTATATGAACTGCTGAGGTAGGGCACAGATGTCCAGGCTGATTTTCCAGCTTTCTGTACAACTTGATACCAAGGTCGAGTCCGAGGGTCAAACTCTGCCTGAGTTTTGAGCAGTGCGACTCGTTGACCTTGATTATCAAGTTTGTAGAATTGGCGTTGAGGTAGACGCGCTTTGTCACCACTGAGGCGAGAAACGATGCCGTCATTGATTGTTGTATCTAGGGCAATACTCGTGCCATCCTCTAAACCAATTTGCACGTCTTCGAGGGTATTTTGGCTGACTAACCGCCACAAAGTTCGTTCCAGTTTGGTGAAATCTGTTAAATCAAGCTGACCTTCTTGGGCCGCAGCTACGATCACTTGTCCGGCAATATAAGGTTTTTCCAAATAGTTTAGAACTTCCAGATTGAGGCGATAGCTCATCTCTTGTCGTAACTGACTGGCAACTTCATTGACTGCCTTCTGTCCATTTCTCAGAGAAATATATCCCGTTAATCCAACTGCTACGAAGATTTGTAGTACAAACGGGACAATCAAGAGTGATCGCAGGGAAAGTTTGCGCTTAGGTTTAAATAGATTCAGGGATGAGTTTGGCAGAGACATGGTAGTAGCTTCTCTAGAAAATAGACTTTGAGGAATTGCTAGCTTGATGTTCAATCCACCTTGGTAGGGTCTTTCAAGGTGCTTAAATTCCTGGCTAGACACCGACGCTAACAATTAATTTTGTACCTCCAACAAACAGTCGTATTAGCAAGTTGCTAGTGGTTTTCTATTGTTCACGGAAGTGCAACAATCGCCCTCGTTGGTTGATGTGCCGTTGGTTGGTGGAGTTGCCCGGAGGTTGTGATCAGCGGGCGATCTGTTAGCCGAGGGTTTTTTTTAGTAAATCGGGCGATCGTTCGGGCTCAAATTTAAAGGCGATCGCACGCACTCCACCAACAATCTCTCAACCCAATTCCCATCGAAGACTACCGTTTACAGAAAATCCCAAAGAAAGCCCAGGGCTTTTAGTCGTGGGATGAATCTGCTTACCCTTTAGGGTCAGCCCTTTTCAGTCTATGCCGCAGTCCCCTGATTAGATGTTAATTGTATCAATACTTCAAAGTTACCTGTAGGTCGATCTTAAACTCGATTTGATCATTCCGACATTCTCATTAAACCCAGTTTTAAGCTAAAGTTTCTCACGGTGAGTTTCTCTTTTTAGGATTTTAATAAATTATTTTAACAAATTCCTCAAGCCAACAATTCACTGACCGCTACGCTAAAACCTGCAAGCACACTTTGAGTGTTAACAACTTCATCGGCATTAAACAACCGCCAGCGTTGCCCTGCATTGACAAATATTAATCTAGCTTCAGGAAACAACAACCAAACTTCTAAACATCCCGATTCCAAATATTCTTGAGCTTTTGCGAATAACTCTTCGCCGCTATCTTCGGGGGAAGCAACTTCGGCTATCAAAGGAAAACTTTGGGAAAATGCTGTAAAATTGCCTGATTGTGGCAGCAGTTCAGGAGTAATGTAAGCAACATCGGGACGGCGACCCTGCTTGCTAGTGCGACAAAGGACTTCTGTAACAACTTCTCCTCCCTGTCCGCTGGAATTTTTGTAAGTTTTCCAGGAAGTAGCTAGATTAACTTGAGCGAGACCGTGCTTGAATGTCATTCCTGTTTTCTCCACTAAGTTGCCGTCAACCCATTCCATTCTATCAGCAGGTCTGACTAAAAAATCTTCAAGAGATATGACTTTTTTAGGCTCAGATTCTGGCGAAATTCCTGCTATATTTTCTGATTTTTGCGGTAATTCTGGCTCTGAGTTTTGCTCGGCTTTTTTTGGTATAATTATAGTAGCTGTCATGGTCGCAACCTCTGTTTAACGATTATAAGTTTACAAGCGATCGCTCTCGATCGCATCTTTACGATCTTATTGAAATTGGTAGATTTTGTCTTTTCAACTTAGCCCGACAATTTATATATCATAGCAATTCAGAAAGGTGACTTTCATGATTCTATCAAACCGTTTTTCAGAAGCCCTCACCTATGCCGCCGAATTGCACGCTACCCAAGTTCGCAAAGGTTCCGGCGTTCCCTACATTGCCCATTTGTTGGGCACTGCTAGTATAGCTTTAGAATATGGGGCAAATGAAGATGAGGCGATCGCAGCTTTGCTTCACGATGCGATCGAAGATCAAGGCGGCGCCACCACCCGCGAAGCCATCCGCCGCCGCTTTGGGGATACTGTCAATCGATTTTAGATTTTAGATTTTAGATTTTAGATTGAAGAATTGACTTGCGCGAGATAAATTCGGGGGCTTGTTTATCAGATACAGGTTTTTTATTTCTGGACGGATGAATCACGTGGCGGGTATCCTGGATGCTTTCGGTCACAGCGATTGTAGACGGCTGTACCGACAGTGACGAGACGCCGAAACCCCCTTGGCGACAGCGAAAACAAGCTTATATCGATCGCATTTCTACGGCTTCTGCCTCGGTCAGATTAGTCTCGGCTGCTGATAAACTTTATAATGTTCGATCGATCCTGAAAGATTCCCGTCAATTAGGAGATACTGTTTGGGAACGCTTCAAAGGTGGCAAAGACGGTTCTCTCTGGTATTATCGTTCTTTAGTAGAAGCATTCCGCAAAGCTGAGTTAACGCCTATAGCTGAAGAATTGGATCGCACAGTTTTAGAATTGGAACAGTTTTCTGAAGGCTGAATTATGAAGGTAAAAAACACTAATTATCAATTACAAATTACAATTAAAAAATGGCAAATGTTCGCTTAGAAAATATTACCCGACGCTACCAAAACGTCACCGCGATCGAAAACATCAGCTTCAAAATCCCGGACGGGGAATTTTGGGTATTAGTCGGGCCCTCCGGCTGCGGAAAATCCACAATTATGCGGACAATTGCCGGTTTAGAAACCGCAAGTTCCGGCAATCTTTACATCGGAGATAATTTAGTTAACAACATTCCTGCTAGACAGCGGGATGTAGCAATGGTGTTTCAAAATTACGCACTTTATCCGCACATGACTGTCGCAGAAAACTTGGCATTTGGATTGCGGATGCGGAATGTTGACCAGACTAAAATTCAAGAACGAGTCGAAACAGTAGCCCGATCGCTCTCGATCGACCACCTCCTCAAGCGCAAGCCCAAACAGCTATCAGGCGGACAGCAGCAGCGGGTAGCACTCGGAAGGGCGATCGCCCGCGAACCGAAAGTATTTCTGTTAGATGAACCGCTTTCTAACCTCGATGCTCAACTGCGAGACGACACTAGAGCAGAACTCAAACAACTGCATCAACGGCTAGGAATTACCACAATTTACGTCACCCACGACCAAGTGGAAGCGATGACTTTAGCTGATAAGATTGTAGTCTTAAATGGGGGAAAAATTCAACAAATTGGAGACCCGCAAAGCATTTATGCAAAACCAGCTAACCGCATGGTTGCCACATTTTTAGGCAATCCCGCCATGAACATTTTTCCTGCAATTTATACTAACGAATCCTTTCAAGTGGGAAATCAATATTTACCCTGTCCGCCCTCCATTCAGAAAAAATTGCAGGCGAGAGAAGGACAAGGATTTGATTTGGGCATCCGTCCAGAAAATATAGAAATCTTTACGCCACAAACAGTAGAAGATGATGATTTGAAAACCGATGTTTGGGCATTAGAAAAAGTCCCTCTTGATGTAGAGGTAAAAGTAGTGGAACCTCTGGGGCGAGAAACTTTAATTCGGGCGAGTTTGCCGTTGTTGAGTGCTGAAACTACTGTACAGTTACAAATACCTGCGAGTGTTCGCTTGCGATCGGGCGATCGGCTGACGGTACAGCTTGACTTCGATCGACTATTTATATTTGACCCCTCCACCGGTGAAGCGCTGTATCCTTAACTGGATTGAACAGGACTTACGCACGGGTAATCAGTCGCCGGGGTTTTTTTAGTCGCAGTGCCTAAGTCCTGTTCAATCTAAAATCTAAAATCTAAAATAGACTGAGCCTTCCTGTGGGAAAGTCTCGATTCGTAGTTACAAAAGTTTACACTTGACATTTATTAATTTACGCAGTAATGATACGATTAGTATTGGCACAACGGTAAAACGTCCCCCCAAAAGCTGATATTTCCTGAATCGGGGCGATCGCGACCCACAACGCCAGCATCTTCGCGCTAAGAAGCGGCTTTACGCCCCGACTTGGGAGCAACTAGCGAACCAAAAACTCAGAAAAACGTTCTAGCGGCATTTTTAGATGAATCCCGACAACCTGCCTCAAATGCTGCAAACAGGATTTCACCTAACTTTAGGTGCAACTTCCTTTTTAATTGAGACATTGCAAGATCCTCTGAAGCGAGAAGAAAATCTTGACAAACTGAAGTCTGATTTGGGGTTACTCGCCGATGAGTTGCTGGAAAAAGGAGAAATGACTGAGCGAGAAGCCCGGAATTTTGTAGATACTATTTTCTCTCAACCGGGCGATCGGGAGAATGCAGACAATGAATCTGTCTCGCCCAAGCAATCAGATGCAGCGACTGATGCTCCTCCCGATTCGGTTGTACAGCCTAACGTAAAGCTAGAGATTCAAGAATTAACTGCACACATGGCAGCGCTGAGGGCCGAGTTGGAAAATTTGCGCGCCGAAAATTCCCAGTATTAAAGAATCAAGAGTCTTTAACACAGCCGGAGTTTACTTGCCAACTTAATTTAAGAGAACCAAACTTTAGTCATTGTCCCATTTTTCAGAACCGATCAGGTCGGCAATGCGATCGCGCAGCAAGAAGTCGCATTTTTCTAACTCGCACTCTACACAGGCCCATTCCCGGGGCGGAATGAATTGGCACAGCGTGTAGATGGGCTGTTGGCGGCTCAGCACGCCCTCGTGGACGAGGTGACGTGCTTCATCTTGGATCACATCTAAAGAGTATTGGATTTGGGGAATAGTGGAGTGAATCATAATGCGCCCTCAATGTTTTACTAAAAAATTTTATGGCCCTGGTAATAATATAGTCCAAACTTACGAATATGGAAGTTAAATTTTGTCCGTATACAGCTATACAATTCACTGCCGTAAATAAAAATAAATTATACGAATTATCAATAAGTGATGAGATCTGTCTTAGGATGTGGAGACGCAGCACATTTTCCCCACAAGCAGGCAGATCTGCTGGAAAGCTCAATTTAGAACTTAGGAACCGCCGTCCAATTCCCGGTTTCTGGATACTTCGCCACCAAAGGCAGAATTTCTCGCGAGAAACCGGGTTGATGAATTTAACTCCTAACGCAGCAAGCAGCAAAGGAAAGATTCAGAAGTCGGGCAACTCAAGCCTTACCAGTTGCGTCAATGCCGAATAGCACTTCTAGAACGAGAGATTGCGCTGCCGGCATCTGCCCAAAACAAAATACATAAGGAATACTCGGAGGCAAGTGTGGCAAAAATTGCTCTAAAACGTAGGGACTGCCGTAAATTAACACAGCTTGCAGTTCTCCCGTTTTTAATAATTTCTTAAACCAATCTTGAGCTGCTTCAGTCAAACCAGCACTGCCTCGGAAGCAATTGCCGCGAATGAAAATTTGCAGCAATGTCGGATAAAAATGCTCTGCACCTGTATTATCAGCGATCGCCCCTGTGCGATCGTCAATCAGTTGCAATTCGTAACCAAACTGTTCGGGAAGGGCGATCGCCGGAGTGTGGTTGCCCAAAAACTCACACCCCAAAACATCATCTACAACAATCAAATTCAGCAAAAGCTGGTTTTCTGGGGGTTTTGCAACCTGCAAAGGTAGATTGCCGCCAAATTTCAAAGAATCTCGCAAAATATCGGCAGCAGTTGCCCTGGCATCAGGAGTTGCCAGCAAACCTAAGTCGATCAACTCGATGGATTCTAAATTCTTGCTCCCCCCCTTAGCCAGGGGGGGTTGGGGGGGGTCAGAAATCGATTCTAAATTCTTGCTCCCCCCCTTAGCAAGGGGGGGTTGGGGGGCGTCAGAAATCGATTCTAAATTCTTGCTCCCCCCCTTAACAAGGGGGGGTTGGGGGGCGTCAGAAATCGATTCTAAATTCTTGCTCCCCCCCTTAGCAAGGGGGGGTTGGGGGGCGTCAGAAATCGATTCTAAATTCTTGCTCCCCCCCTTAGCAAGGGGGGGTTGGGGGGGGTCAGAAATCGGCAAACCCACCTTGATTTTCGATTTCCAAATTCGCTTGACAGATTCCTTGATTTGTGCTATGGGGATCCGCCCTTGAGTGACAGCTTCGCAGACAGCGAGAATCGCCCCTTCCGGGTCAAGCGGCATCAGCAAAACATCAGCACCAGCCTCAGCAGCCAAAACAGCAGCTTCATTAGCGCCGTACTTATTGGCGATCGCACCCATCACCAAAGCATCCGTCACAATCAAACCTTCAAATCCCAACTCTTCTCGCAGCTTCCCAATCAAAATTTTGCGAGAAAGAGTAGCAGGAAACTCCGCATCCCAAGCCGGAATCAGCAAGTGAGCACTCATCACAGCATCGACCCCAGCAGCCATCGCCTCAACAAAAGGAGGCAACTCAATCTGGGCTAATCTCGCTGGCGAATGTGGCAAAACCGGCAATTCCAAGTGAGAATCAACCGCCGTGTCTCCGTGGCCGGGAAAATGCTTAGCTGTAGTCAAAACCGGGTGATCACCTGCGCCGCGAATAAAAGCAGCGGCTAATTTCCCCACAATTTCCGGTGTCTCGCCAAAAGCGCGGACGTTAATCACAGGATTGTCGGGATTGTTGTTAACATCAACCACTGGTGCGAGAATCCAATTGAGACCGATCGCCCTAGCTTCGATCGCAGTGACAGCGCCCATTTGTTCAGCATATCGATCGGCTTTACCTGCATCGTGTCGCGCCACTTCAGCAATCGCCATCGGCGGCCCGAACCAAGTCGCCCCCGCGAACCGCTGGCCGACACCTTCCTCAATATCCGCCGCCAGCAGTAGCGGAAACTTAGCCCAAGACTGCAATTGGTGCGATCGAACTGCCAACTCTGCAGCACTTCCCCCGACCAAAATCACACCGCCGACGCCCAACTTTTCCAGATAATAGCGGAGTTTGCTGGCAGTTGGTTCCCATTCCCGATAGCGAATTTGGTGGTCGAACAAGCAGCCAGAAGCGCGCACCACGAACATCTGGGCTACCAGTTCTGGTAAGGAAAGATTGTCAATCATTCGATTTTAGATTTTAGATTTTAGATTTTAGATTTGGGCATCGGGCATCGGGCATCGGGCATCGGGCAAACAGGGCATCGGGCATCGGCCAAACAGGGCATTGGGAATTTTCCCTATCTCCTTCTCTTCCCCTCTTCCTTCTTCCCTCTTCCTTCTTGCTTCAATCGGGACTTTCATCCTCAGTGAATTCTTCCTCGGGATCTAGAAGATCCGGTTTGCGATCGGCAGAAAGCTGATTCAGCAGTATCAACATTTTATCGCCCCGTTCCAAAGAACGGTCTTCAAGAAATACTACTTCCGGCGTCCGGCGCAGTTGCACCCGTTGGCCCAACTGGTTGCGGACGTAGCTAGTAGCAGATTTCAAACCTTCCATAGTTTCAGCCTTCGCCTCATCAGTACCGTAGATGCTGACAAAAATTTTTGTATGCTGAAGGTCTCCCGAAACAATTACATCGGTAACGCTAACCATACCGGCACCTACCCGATCGTCCTTAATGCCGTTCAGCAACATCAGGCTGACTTCCCGTTTAATCATTGAAGCTACACGCTCAATGCGACGATTTGTAGCCATAGAAACTATCCCCTACTTTTAGATCAGCCATTTTCATCCCGATTGACAATTGTAGCGCGATCGGTATCGGGTGTTACGGGCGATCGGGGGAAAAAATGAGAATCAGCACGACACGGATGCACACGAATACACGGAGGATAGTCAAGTTAGCCAATTGTGCAAACAGTCAGATGACTCAAGTCATCCGTGTATCCGTGTTCATCCGTGTTATGCTCTACTTTTTGCCGGCGAGGGGACTGAAACAAAGTAAACCAAGTTAACTAAACTATACATTTTAAAACATCTAATATGAATATTCCTAAGTCAATTGTTCGCATTTTTCTAATTCTCCCCAACGGTCAGATTGTGGCACAACTGCGAGATAATATTGTAGGTATTGCAAGTCAAGGGATGCTTTCTACTTTTGGTGGTGGCGTGGACGTTGGAGAAAGTCCAAAGCAGGCAGCGGTGCGAGAACTGGAGGAAGAAACTTGCCTCGAAACCAATTACACAATAGAATTTATCACAACTTTTCTACACCAAAAGACCCAAAATAATCAAAAAGTTATACAGGAAAATCACTTGTTTTTGGCTAGGATTAGGAATTGTGAGCAAATAGAAATCAAAGAAGGTGTGGGTTTTGTAGTTTTGAGAAAAGATGTAGATTTTGGGAAAGTCAACGCAGGCGAGGGTACTCAAATGGCTTGGAAATTCTTGCAGGAATATTTAAAATAAAAAGTCATACACAATATTTTTCCTGTGCTGGGACTGAAACATGGAGCAACCCTGCGTTATTATTAGAGCTAGAAGCCATTATTCACAGAGCAACTGAGCCGCCCTACAACGTTCAAATCCCACCGAAAAACTAGACTCATACAATCAACAACTCTGGAACAACTATCTGCTGCTGATGCCGAAGCCATCCTAAAATACCTTCCAGAACGAATTCGTGCCGCCCTCATCGCCCGTGCTGCGGAAATTGAATATCCGATCGAAATTGTTGTGTCCATGGCAATTGCTAATTTCCTCGCAGGGCGAAGCACTTGGTTTTGCCGATTGCAAACCGGGGCGAGGCAACTAAAGAATCAAAACTTGAAATCAGAGAGTTATGAATCAAACAATCGCCACGCAACACCTGTCTCCAGAAGCTATTCATCAGTTGGTCGATTATTTGCCTGACTATATAAAAGCGGCCCTCTTGTCCAAGTCCGCTGAACTTGAATGTTCTCTCGAAGCCGCGATGGCTACGCCCCGGCTTACGCCTACTTCATGGCAATCTCCAGCTTTTTAGACGAAGAATCCTTTAGCTTTGAGGATTGTTTGTTGGCTAAACGCATGAAAGATACTGTCTGAAATTTCATCGCTCTCGATCGCACTCCCAGTTACGATTAGATTATGCCGATAGCAAAAAAAAATAAAACTCATGGAAAAAGAATTTACAATCGGTCAAAAAGTCCGAGTGGTGGCTATGCCGCCTTACGTCAAAACTGCTGAACCGATGCCGATGCTGCGGCCCGCGAATTTAATTGCGATTGGCGCTGAAGGTATTGTGATCGATCGCCGTCCCGGCAATTATTGGGGAATTCGCTTTGAAAAAGGTGCTTTTCTGTTAGACAGTCAGTACATTGAAGCAGCAGAAACAATTGTAGAAGGTAATGGGTAATGGGTAATGGGGAATGGGGAATTGAGATCACAACTTAACATCTCCCTTTTCCTTGTTCCCTCAACATCCCTCCCTTAAATCCGTTAAATCCCATTGCTTGCCCGTTGCCGAACTTCCTTCTTCAACAAGCCAGCTTAGCCTCAAAAGCCAAAGAATTAACAGGAAACTCCCCCAGAAGTTCCTCTAAAATCGGAGATTTGAAGTTACAAGGTTGAGGCTTTCCCAAATGATAACCTTGAGCGTAATCTACCCCAAGTTCATTGAGTTTATCCATAATTGTTTGATTTTCAACATACTCCGCAATAGTTTTAATTCCCATGACGTGAGCGATTTTGGTAATAGCTTCCACCATTGCGACATCAATAGGATTATCGACAATATTCTTAATAAAATTGCCGTCTATTTTGAGATAATCAACCGGCAAGCTTTTTAGGTAAGCAAAGGAAGACATCCCGCTGCCGAAGTCGTCCAAGGCAAACTGGCAGCCTAGTTCTTTGAGTTGCCAAATCAAGCTGGCTGCCTTGCTGAGATTACCGATCGCCACGGTTTCGGTAATTTCAAAACAAATTATTTGGGGCGGTATTTGATGGATAGAAAACTGTTCCTGAATAAACTCGATAAACTTTTCTTCGTTGAGGCTGTCCCCAGAAAGGTTGATTGAATAAAGGTTGGGATATTTGCCAAATAAGGATTGCGGATTAGACAAAAGAGAGCAAGCAGGGAAGGTAACTATTTTATCGCTGCCTACTGCAGGGTCTTGGACGAATAAATTGGCCGTGAAAATTTTAGATAAATTGCTAAATAACGTGCGAATTACCCAGCGGTCGATCGCGTGCATCAAGTTGTAGCGTTCTGCAGCGGGAATAAACGCCATCGGCGACACCAACTCACCAGTTTCCAACTGGAGGCGCAGGAGGATTTCGCAGTGGGTTCCGGTGGTTGGAGAGTTGAGCAAAGGTACGATCGGCTGAGAGTACAAGCAAAAGCGATTCTCTTCTAATGCTTGATTAATTTGCACCACCCACTCGGTTTCGCCGTGCTGTTTGATTAATTCTCGATCGCCGGCTTGATAAACCTGTACCCGATTGCGACCTTTATTTTTAGCAGCATAGCAGGCCATATCAGCCGCGCTCAAAATCGCAGATGTCGATGCTGTTTTGGGATTGATTGCTACCAAACCGATACTGACGCCGATCGAAAAAGTTTTGTCCTGCCACGCAAAGCGGAAGCCCTGAATGCTTCGCAGCAGCGTTTCAGCAACATTCAATCCTCGTTCGACGGGACGATTGTACAGGAGTACGGCAAATTCATCGCCGCCGAGACGCGCCAAAATATCGGTTTTGTGGATATTGCTTTTAAATAGCTGGCTGACTTGGCGAAGCAGTTCGTCCCCTGCAGCATGACCGGAGGTGTCGTTAACTATTTTGAAGCGATCGAGATCCAGGTAAAGCATTACGTGTTCTTGCCCGTAACCTTGAGCGCCGTGTAGGGCGTGCTCTAGCTGGTACTCAAATTCCCGGCGGTTGACTAATTGCGTCAGGGGGTCATGAGTTGCCTGCCAGGTGAGTTGCCGCGCTTGAGTTCGCACTTGGGTGACATCTCGGAACACAACGACGGCCCCGACAATTTCGCCGCTGCTAGCGTGGATGGGGGCGACGCAGTGGTCGATCGCAAATTCGGTGTTGTTGTGGGCAATCAGCAAATTGTTGCGCCCTTGGTCAACAATCCGACCTTCGGACAAAGCGATTTCGGCGATATTTTCGATCGGCAGCCTGGTAGTTTCGTCAACTATTCTCAGCACGCTGGCGAGGGGCAAACCTTTAGCTTCCGAGGTAGACCAACCCGTGAGTTGTTCGGCCACTGGATTCAGGGTGGAAATGCAGCCGTCGGCGTCAGTAGCGATTACGGCATCGCCGATCGATTGTAGAGTAACAAACGCGAGTTCTTTTTCTTCAAAAAATGCTTGTTCCATGCGCTTGCGATCGGTAATATCTCGCTGCACCGACACCCAGTGGGTAACGTTCCCGGAGTTGTCGGCAATGGGTACGCTGTTGAGTTCCACCCAATAAGTTGAACCGTCTTTGCGGTAGTTGATCAATTCTAGGCGTAGGGGTTCTCGGCGAGAGAAAGCACGGCGAATTTTATCGACTTGGGTGGGGTCGCTTTCTGGGCCGCGCAAGCAACTGGGGGTTTGTCCGATGATTTCTTCGGGTAGGTAGCCCGTCATTTGGGTAAAAGCTTCGTTGGTATAGATGATGGTGGGGTCGGAGATATCGCTATCTCCGGCATCCATAATCACGATTGCGTCGTTAGCGTTCACTACAGCAGATTCTAAAAGGTGGAGTCTGGCCTCGGCCCTAACGCGGGTAGCAATTTCGCTTTCTAGTCTGGCGTTAGTCAAGCTGAGGGATGTGATCGCTTTTTGCAATTCCCTAGTTCTTTCTGTCACTGAATCGTGCAGAACATCTATCGCCCCGGACATTTCCATCGGGTCAAGTACGCGCAGTATGTTGGTTTGAGTAACTATTCCCTCTAGTTCTCCGCGTTCCCCCGTTACTACCAACCTGCGGACTAAACGCTGGTGCATTTCCTGATGAGCTACCCACAGCGAGTCTTCTTGCTTGAGGCTAAATAAAGGGGTACTCATCACAGTTTGGGCGATCGTTTGCGACAAATCTATATCTAAAGCTTGAAATTCCACAATATCCCGTTCTGTGACTATACCTACTGGAATAGGGAACGGTGAATCCCTCGATAATTCTGTTGATTCAGTAATTACTACGCAGCTAACGCGGTGCTGCGCCATCAACTCAGCTAAACTCATAACTGACGCGGAGCGAGGTGCTTGAATGACTTGTGCGGTCATTACTTCTTTCACCCGGCGCATTTTTAAGATATTTGCCGGTTTGAGCATGGCTTGGCGAATGCTTTCCGGGGTAATTACTCCTAAGAGTTGACCTTCACTATCCAATATTGGGAGATGCTTAATTCTTCGTTGCCCCAGCAGAATTAGGGCGCTGAAAATGTCTTGAGTCTCCGATTGTGTCAGAGTTGCTGCAGGCTGCCTCATCACTTCTGCGATGGTGACACCTTTTAAGTTTTTGCCCGAGGCAATCAAATCTACAAGATCCCTTTCTGTGAAGATTCCTTGCAATTGAGAATGTGGAGCACAGGGCGAGGATAATTTTAAGAGTGATTTTTCCACGACAAAGACGCAGACACCTGTCGCGTCTCTGAATGCACTCTTAGTGGGGAGATTTGCGATTTCTGTTAGTTGCTGATAGATATCGGTTGGTGGAATGGCTGCGTTTAGAGAGCAACTTGGGCGCCGTTGGCCCATCAGGGTAATTACGTCTGCTAGTGGGGTATCGGGCGCCACTGTCAAGGGGTAGCGGTCAATTACTTGAGCTAAGGTTGGCAAATACTTGGATGAATCGTTTTTGAGCATATTTAATTGAGTTTTGCGATCGCGTGGACTCTGCGACATTCCAAAAAAGCGCTGATTTCCAAGCACTAGGTGGATTTTTACGGCGCTGCTGAGACCTAATTAAAATTTATTGTTAAAAATGCAGCAGAGCTTGGACTGGGGATCAGGCCAGTGACTGCGTTTCCTCTACCTATAAAGTTAGAAGCTTATCTTTATTTTAAGTTAAATTTTCTATCCCGTGACACATTTATTAAAAATAATGTATTTGTTGTGAACTTTTTGCGATAAGATTATCGGCTAAAATCATCCATAGCATTGCGAATCATCTCCCTCTTCAGAAAGACGCATCTGTTTGCTGTATTAGCTAACCTAGAAAAGGTTACTACAAAAAGGCACTGTATTAAGTTCGGCAGTGTTAAGTTTTGCGAAATAAAGTTTTGCAAGCTGGTCGAGACCATGTATGCGTTGTTGAGGGCAATCGATATCACAGCCAATGTGTGAATTAGATCGCAACTTGCGAAAACAACCATGGTACGATTGTAGATATCAAGACAAGAACTTGAATACAGAGTCTGTGAGGAAAAGAGATTATGAAACGCAATCTATTAGCCGCTACTTTTTTAATTACTCCCCTACTCTTGGCCGGCCCGGCTCGCGCTGAAAATCCCGCTCACGTCAAACAGTTATTGTCAACCGGGCAATGTTTTCAGTGCGACTTGTCAGGAGCAGATTTAACGGGATCTCATTTAATTGGTGCTGATTTGAGAGAAGCAAATTTACGAGGCGCAAACCTATCTAGTGCCAACCTCGAAGGTGCTGACTTGACGGGTGCTAACTTGACGGGTGCTAACTTAACCGCAGTTTTCCTGACTAATGCCAGTTTAAATGACGCAGACCTCGATCGGGCAAATCTGACAGCGGCTATCATTAACACCGCTGACGTATCCGGCGCATCAATGGAAGATATGACCATCACTGATGCAAAAATCTACAATACCCAAATCGGCGTCGGCGGCAGCTACGACCAGTAAACTCGTTAAAAGAATGGAAAACACCAATTTTGAGGTTAAAAACCCGGTTTCTCCCCAGAAACCGGGTTTTTAGTATTTTTGTAGGCTGCCCCGAAGCCTCACATTTTCTATCGTATTTCAAGCGAACAATCTGACCACGAATTTCAAAGGTGGTACCCGCCACGTGATTTATCCGTGGAATCAATCCCAAATCTCAAATCGAAAATCAGAAGAGCCCCCCGCATTTATCTCGCGCAAGTCAATTCTTTAATCTAAAATCTAAAATCTAAAATCGATTGACGCACCCTACCATTACCACTAAAAACCCAAATCAACCGCAATTCGGTGCGCGCAAGCAAACCCAGAAAACGCCACTGCATTTAAACCCTGTCCGGGAAACGTACTGTCACCCACACAATATAAACCAGGCATAGAAGTTCGATTAAACGGCATTCCCAGCAAACCCATTAGCTTCTGTCGCGGAATCGGCCCGTAAGTTCCGTCTTCGCGCCCCAAAAAGCGGCGGTGAGAACGCGCCGTCCCCACTTCCATATAATCCAAACCGGCATCTAAACCGGGAAAAATCTTTTCTAATCTTTCAATAATTCTCCCTGCAGCCTCTTCCTTTTTATCCTCATATTCCTGCTGCGAAAGTCCTTCCCACTCTTCCATCCAACTCGAAGTAAAAGCGTGGACTATGTGATATCCTGCGGGAGCTAAATCCGGGTCTAGCACCGTCGGAATTGACACCAAAACAGTTCCCTCCGGCGCTTCCATTTGGTTCCAATCTTCTAACAAAATGTGGTGGCAGGCACTACCCGCAGGGATTACGCTTGCTTCGACTCCCAAATGCAAACTCAAGAAACTGGGGGCTTTTTGATAGCGCTGCTGCCATTTCTTCTCGCTGGCCGGCATCTCTTCTGCGGGCAGCAATTTCTCAAAAGTATCCCACCGCGTGGCGTTAGAAACTATCCGCTTTGCCCGGTAAACTTCGCCGGTTGCTAGCTCGACTCCGACAGCGCGGCCGTTTTCTGTGATAATTTTTTTCGCTTTAGCTTTGTATTGAATTTTCCCGCCACATTTTTCTAATCCTTCTACTAATTTTTGGGCGATTTGACCGACTCCGCCTTTGGGATAATTGATGCCACCGTAATGCCTGTCGGAAAATACCATTCCGGCATTAATCATCGGCGTCAAGTCTGCGGGTACTACAGACCAGTAGTAGCATTCCATGTCGATAAATTTCAGCAAAGTAGGGTCTTTTATGTAGCGCCGCGCTATGTCGCCAGTATTTTGAGGCAGATATTTTACTAATCCCAAACAGGCTAAAGGATTCTGAAAAAAGACTCGGACGAGATATCCGGGTTCTTCTAGGGATAGCAATTCCATGCCGTTGAGGCAGTTGAAGACGTTCCAGCATTCGCCGTAAAATTTGTGGATTCCTTCGCGTTCGTGAGGGAACCTGTCTGTTAATTCTTGCAAGTATTTGTCATAAGCTTGGGGAACTTCAAGTTCCAAGCCGCTGGGTAAGTGATAGTGAAGCTGTACGGGGTCGGGAATGGTTTCTAAGGTGACGTTGACTGCTTTCAGGGCGCGGGTGAGGAGGTTGGTGGTGCCGCGCTGTCCGAAACCAAAAATCATAGAAGCGCCGACATCGAATCTGTAGCCTTCTCGATCGAAATATCCAGCGCTACCCCCCGGAATTGTATAGCTTTCGAGCACTAAAACTTTGGCTTTCTTAGCGGCTAGCTGGGTGGCTGTCACGAGTCCACCAATGCCGGAACCGATGACAATCACATCAAACTCTTGCTCTGTTGGACGGGAGTTGGGAGAAAATAACTGGGATTGGGTAGGAGCTGACATTCGGTTAAAAATCTTAATAATTCTATGATTTTACAGTCGATCGCTCCCGAAGCAAGAAGTTCGGCAACGGATGTCAAGAAGACCGAAGTTCGGCAATGCCCGATGCCCAATGCCCAATGCCCAATGCCCAATGCCCTGTTTGGCCGATGCCCTGTTTGGCCGATGCCCTGTTTGGCCGATGCCCCTGCTTCCCAAAAAAATGCGGGAACAGTCTACCATTGCCGACTGCCCCCGTCTGCCGATCCTTTGAGAGGAGAACACTAAAAATCAATATAGCCTTGTTGCTAATTAATGTCAATACTATTAGAAAAATATTTCAATAAGCGGATGGAGGTCGATCGGCGAATGGGTTCTAACTCAATCTCTGGCTTGTATGCGCCCTCAAGGATGTGATAAGTTGCACAGAGCGATCGATCGCCCGTTGGCGAAGCCCGCCTCTACGGGGGCTACGCCAACGAAGCTGATCGATCGCACCGCATAAAATCCCTCAAACCTAGCAATCTCCCCAATTTCCTAATGTCCCTGCAACTGCGCGTTTACGTTCCTCCGCATCCATTAATTAAACACTGGCTGGCTGTTGCCCGCGACGCCGCCACCCCCTCGGTACTTTTTCGTTCTGCGATGACAGAATTGGGAAGGTGGCTGGCTTACGAGGCGATTCGAGAATGGCTGCCGACAGTGGAAACAACGGTGCAAACGCCTTTGGCAGAATGTCCGGCGACTTTTATCAACCCAGAAGCTCCGTTAGTTGTGGTACCGATTTTGCGGGCGGGTTTGTCACTGCTAGAAGGAATTCAGACGGTTGTGCCGCTGGCGTCGGTTTACCACCTCGGCATGGCAAGAAATGAGGAGACGCTGCAACCGATTTGTTATTTGAACAAATTGCCGGCGCAGTTTATCCCGGAAACGCGGGTGATAATTAGCGAGCCGATGCTGGCGACTGGCGGGACGATTATAGCGACTATGCAGGAATTGACTGCACGGGGAATTGATCCGAGCTTAATTCGGATTATCTCTGTGGTGGCTGCTCCTCCGGCTTTGAAGAGGCTGAGTGCAGAGTACCCAAGTTTGATGATTTACACGGCAACGATCGACGAAATAGTCAACGAACAGGGCTTTATTGTACCTGGTTTGGGAGATGCGGGCGATCGAACTTACGGCACATGAAGCGAGTAAGTCAGTCAATCAATTTTCGATTTTAGATTTTAGATTTTAGATTTTCGATTGACTCGACAGATAAGTCTGGGGGCTTGTAGGCCTTTTTGGGGGCGGTGAGTGGTTCCAGGAACCAGTTGCTGAAATATCGGGGGAAAAAGATGACAATCAAGCATCCAGGATACCCGCCACGTGATTCATTCCAACGCGCAAACTCAGGACCCAGAAATAAAAAACCTGTATCCGATGAAACTTGCCCCCGAATTTATCCGTGGGGTCAATCCTTCAATGCTTCAATTCTAAAATCTAAAATCTAAAATCTAAAATCTAAAATCGATTGACCCTGGTTTGGTAAAAGCAGGCACCGAGAGAGTTAGAATCAAAAGTACAAGTCAAAAATAAATAGCGTTTAGCACTCATTGCCCGTGAAACTTGATTCTGTTCCGCCAAGCTTGTCTGCTTCTGACTCAGTAAACCTCAATTATGATTTGCCACAACAGGTACAACTACAAATAAAAGAGGTTACTGAGATTTGTGCTGCTTTAACCCCGGAGTCCGCAGAACTCTCAGTGACTGTAAATCCCGATATTTGTCAGGAACAAAAGAAACTGAAGCCCAAGCACTGGGCAATTTTTGCTTCGACTTTTGCAACTATTTTTTTAGCTGAAATTGGAGACAAAACTCAGCTCGCGATTTTGCTGATGACGGCTGAATCTCGAAATCCTTGGATCGTGTTTGCGGGTGCGGGTTCGGCTTTGATAGCAACCAGTTTGCTGGGGGTGTTGCTGGGAAGGTGGCTGGCTAGTCGGATTGCTCCGAGAACTTTGGAGAGAGCAGCCGGAGTGATTTTACTGGCGATTTCGGCGGTTCTGCTGTGGGAAGTGCTGGGTTAATTGTCTGCCTTGTCGGTAATTCCGAGATTTCTACAATAGCTAACTAAGAACTAAAAAAACATGGACTGGCAACTTTTGGGAATCAGTTTTATTACAGTGTTTTTGTCAGAATTGGGAGACAAAAGTCAATTAGCTGCGATCGCCCTGGGCAGTAGTTGTAACTCGCCGCGGGCTGTATTTTTCGGTACGGCGTCGGCGCTGCTGCTGGCGAGTTTAATCGGCGTGGGCATTGGCTTCAGCACGGCAGAAGTGTTGCCGGAGAGACTGGTAAAGGGACTCGCGGCGATCGGATTTGCGGTGATGGGCTTGCGCCTGCTGTGGCCAAAAGCAGATTTACCGGAAGCCTCCGAGTAGGGCCGGCCGTCAGTCGATTTTAGATTTTAGATTTTAGATTTTAGATTTACTTCACAGATGAATCTGGGAGTTTGAACCAGACTCTAAAATGTTGAGTTCTCCACAACAGGATTTGGGGGCTTGTCTCCGTTTTTGGGCGGGTCAGGAAACTTGAAAATATAGTTATCTCAAATCTGTTAGCATCGGAGATTATTCATATCTCTCTTATCTTCATCTGCGTGAATCAGCGTGAATCCATTGTCATCTGCGGCCCAAGAAATTCTCTTTTTTTAACCGCAGATACAGGCAGATAAACACAGATTAACGCCGCTGAATATCAAATCCGGTGTTTGCGATCGCTAAAGCTAAAATTTAAAAAATTAGCGGGGGGCGTGAATTCACGCCCCCCGCTGCTGGTTGAGTTTTTTTTCTCAACTCAACCTCTGAGTATTATGTCGATTAAACTTGGTTTTGGTAGCACCAACCCAGCAGCGTACCGGCGACAGCCAACTTCAGCGCTTCCAATGCAAAATAGCCTTGGTGCAGTAGATTCATCCCGGCGGGCACTTCTGCTGCGGAATCGAACAGATTTAGCTGCATTCCCAAGGCGCTCATTTGGGGTGTCAGGGCGTAGGTGTCAATCAGGGCGATCGCCAGAAGTACCAATGATAATAAGATTGCTGTGCGGCTGCGCTTGCCGAAGTCACCGACTAAATTGCTCAAAACCATCAAACCCGTTGCCACCACGCCCGCACAGATTAACTCAACGCGGTTGAATCCCCAGAACATTAAATTGCCGGCTGTTGCAAACTCCGGTGATGTCGTCATGCCAGATACGTAGAGACTGGGCATAATTACTAGATCCAAAATCAGGCTAACGCTGAGCCAGAAAATTAGGGCAACCATGACAATTGCTTGCCAGCGCGGTTTGATTGATTCCACTCTTGATGTTGTAATAGCTGTCATATAATTGAGCCTCTAAAATTTTCTTCTGCCTTTTCTAGAGTTTAACTAACTTTTTTCTCAAATCGTGTTAAGTATTTTTAAATTAATGGTAACTTTTGTGTAACAGACGCTGAAGAATTGTTAAGCTCCCTTATGTTTGTCATCACCTCGGTTAACTAATACTAATTCGGAAAAAGTACGGAATAAATTAATAATTACTCACAGGAATTATGCACTGCAACCAAAGACATCGGTTTTTGACCAAGAATTTCAAAGGTGGTACCCGCCACGTGATTTATCCGTGGAATCAATCCAAAATCTAAAATCTAAAATCCTCAAGCCCCCGCCTTTATCCGTGGGGTCGCCTCTAAAATCTAAAATCTAAAATCTAAAATCTAAAACCGATTGATCCTGATTAAACACCGTAACGTATTTTTTATAAAAAACCAGGTTTCAGCGTCCAGAAATAACTCCTAATTTAAGTGTATATGCCTAAATTTCAATTATCCTCTTGGTTGCCCCGTCTCCCCCCTCAAGTTTGGATTCTGGCCGCCGGCAGATTCCTCTCCCAAAGCGGCACCGGTTTTACTTTATTTTACGCGCCGATATTTTTTGTCGATCGCGTGGGTTTATCTGCTACTGCTGTTGGGATTGGTTTGGGTAGCGGTTCAGTTTCGGGAATATTCGGCAGAATTTTGGGCGGTTCTTTTTGCGATTCTAAATTTTGGGGAAGGCGGCGAACTTTATTGCTGGCGACAATTATTTCGGCTGCAGCTTCTTTTGTACTGGCGGCGACTAATGATTTCGCTGGCTTAATTGCGGGCAATTTACTGATGGGTTTTGGTGTGGGTTTGTATTGGCCTCCAACCGAGACGATGGTGGCGGATTTAACTGAGGGCGAACAGCGACAGGAGGCTTTTGCTTTGACGCGGCTTGCTGATAATTTGGGTTTGCAAGTTGGGATTATTTTGGGCGGTTTGTTGATTGCTGTAACGGGGAATTATCGATCGCTCTTTATTATTGATGGTATCTCGTTTTTAGTGCTGTTTGCAGTAGTTGCGATCGCGATCGCCGAAACCTACAAACCAGCTAATCCAGGGGATAGAGGCAAAAAGAATCGGGAAAATGGCTGGATGGTGGCGCTGAGCGATCGAAGTCTTCTAGTTTATGCTTTAGTAAATACCCTGTTCACATTATATATTTCCCAAATCCAAACCACAATGCCGCTGTATTTTAGCAAGTTTGTCGCGGTGGGGACATCGGGAAAAGGCTTTTCTACAGGTACAATTACGGTTTTGTTTGCTTTTAGCACGTTTTTAACTGTGGCTTTGCAACTGCCGGTGGTTAAAGCTTTGAGGCCGTTTTCCCATCCGAAAGCTTTGATGATTTCTGCGCTGTTATGGGGAATGGGATTTATCGCGATCGGCTTGACGGGAATGGCTGCAACTGGCAATCTATTGTTAGCTGTTTTAGGCTTGAGCTTTTTGTCGGTGGCGACTGTTGCTTATACGCCTTTTGCTTCGGCTTTGGTGGTGGATTTAGCGCCGGAGTCTTTGCGGGGCGTGTATTTGGCGGTTAGTTCTCAGTGTTGGGCGATCGGCTATTTAATCGGGCCGCCGCTGGGCGGTTTGGCATTGGATCGGGGTAAATGGGCGGCGGATAATTTTTGGTTGGGTTTGGCTTTTAGTGTGATTGCGGCTGTGGTTATTTTGCAAAAGCTCGATCGAATGTTGAAAAATAGCAGTCATTAGTTATTAGTCATTAGTCATTAGTCAGCAGTCATTAGTTATTAGTCATTAGTTATTAGTCATTAGTCATTTGTTGCTGCTACCAATGCCCTGTTTGGCCAATGCCCTGTTTGGCCAATGCCCTGTTTGGCCAATGCCCTGTTTGGCCAATGCCCTGTTTGGCCAATAACCAATAACTAATTTATTTTCGTCGATCGCCCAATTTGCGGTAAACTGCTCTCAAATCAACTTGATGGTGAGCCAAAGCAACCAAAGCGTGATAAAATAAATCCGCAACTTCCCCAGCAATCCCCTCTTTATCGTCATCTTTGCAAGCCATCACAACTTCCGCCGACTCTTCGCCAATTTTTTTGAGAATCTTGTTGTCGCCGCCCTCGAACAACTTGCAAGTATAAGAACTTTCGTTAGGATTGTCGCGCCGATCGCAAATTACCGCAAATAATTGAGATAACATATCCCCTGGCGGCGGTGAAATTTCCCCATCAACTTGGTGAAAACAACTTCTTTCTCCGGTGTGACAAGCAATATCTCCGACTTGTTCGACTGTCACCAGCAAAGCATCGCTATCGCAGTCGTAACGCAGCCCTTTGACATTTTGAATGTGTCCCGAAGTCGCGCCTTTGGGCCACAATTCGGAACGAGAACGACTCCAGAACCAAGTTTGCCCGGTAGAGAGCGTTTTTTGCAGGGACTCCCGATTCATCCAGGCCATCATTAACACTGTACCGTCTAAATAATCTTGGACGATCGCAGGCACTAAACCGCGATCGTCGTAACGGATCTTTTCAATTGGGATCGATCGGCTCAAACTCGATAAATCAGTAGTAGACATACTTTTATTTCAACTTGGTAAGATAGATTAACGCTTTCCTGTCGGAGATTGTTTTTTTATTAACCGCAGAGAACGCAGAGGACGCAGAGGAAGAGAGAAGATTGAGCAAGGGATGGCTAAATTGTCAAGAACTATTTTACAAAAAATTACATTTTAGGGCGCTCGGTGCTAGTGCGACAAAGCCTAAAAAACCCAAGCTAGTATTGCTACTGATTGGTTTGTACCCTAAAATCTACTAGAATAGTTTCCTTGAATCGACCTAACCTTTATGTTGAACTGGCTATAAAATTATTCTACCAACAACAGACGTTCACTAAGGAGAAAACATTGGTTTCCACAACCTTGAAAACGACCAAATCAGAAGAAATTTTCGCTGCAGCCCAGAAGTTGATGCCCGGTGGCGTCAGTTCCCCCGTCCGCGCCTTCAAATCCGTAGGCGGACAGCCCATCGTCTTTGACAGGGTAAAAGGAGCCTACATTTGGGATGTTGACGAAAACCAATACATTGACTATGTAGGCACTTGGGGCCCTGCCATCTGTGGCCACGCCCACCCGGAAGTCATCAAAGCCTTGCACGAATCTTTAGAAAAAGGTACGAGTTTCGGCGCACCATCGCTGTTGGAAAACGTACTCGCCGAAATGGTCATTGATGCGGTTCCCAGCATTGAAATGGTGCGATTTGTCAACTCCGGCACCGAAGCCTGTATGGCCGTTTTGCGGCTGATGCGAGCTTTCACCGGACGCGATAAACTGATTAAATTTGAAGGCTGCTATCACGGGCACGCCGATATGTTCTTGGTAAAAGCAGGTTCCGGCGTGGCAACTCTGGGCCTTCCCGACTCTCCGGGCGTGCCGAAATCCACTACTGCCAATACCCTCAACGCTCCCTACAATGACTTAGAAGCAGTCAAAGCTTTATTTGCCGAAAATCCCGGCGAGATAGCAGGCGTAATTCTGGAACCAGTGGTGGGGAATGCCGGTTTTATTACCCCGGATGCAGGTTTTCTCGAAGGTTTGCGGGAAATTACTAAAGATAACGGTGCTTTGTTAGTTTTTGATGAAGTAATGACCGGTTTCCGCATCGCCTACGGCGGAGCTCAGGAAAGATTCGGCGTTATACCGGATTTGACTACTTTGGGTAAAGTTATCGGTGGCGGTTTGCCGGTGGGTGCTTACGGGGGAAGGCGGGATATTATGGGGATGGTGGCTCCTGCTGGGCCGATGTATCAAGCGGGTACGCTTTCGGGAAATCCTTTGGCGATGACTGCTGGGATTAAGACTTTGGAATTGCTACAAAAACCCGGCACTTACGAACAGTTGGATAAGATTACTAAAAAACTGTCTGACGGATTGCTAAAAATTGCTAAGGAAGCCGGACACGCGGTTTGGGGCGGGCAAATTAGCGGGATGTTTGGCTTGTTTTTTGCGGCTGGCCCGGTTCACAATTACGAGGATGCGAAGAAGTCGGATTTGACGAAGTTCAGCCGCTTTCACCGGGGAATGTTGGAGCACGGAATTTATCTGGCTCCTTCGCAGTTTGAGGCGGGATTTACTTCTTTGGCTCATACTGACGAAGATATCGATCGAACTTTGGCGGCAGCGCGTGAAGTGATGGCAACTATTTAACCTGTGTAGTAAGGACATTCGTCCTTAAAACTCAGGAATAAATAATTAAAGTCCTTGCTGTTTGTTGGCAGTAAGGACTTTAATTGTTAACTGCTACCCAAGCCGCGTTAAAAACCTCTTGATCATGGCTTACGCAGGGGGCTAGAAACCCGGTTTCTACGAGATTTTGCGACGACTCACGATAAATATACGAAGCAACCGGGTTTCTGAGGTATTGTTTGTTTTCCGATGACCTACTTAATGACGAATGAGTAATGACTGCTGACTCATGAGACTTGAATTGCATATAGCCATCCTCCCATCATTTGTGAATTTCTTGCTCCCTTCCCTTGATAAGGGGAGGGTTGGGGTGGGGTAAAAAATTTACGACTCCTGCAAGGATTGCTATAGCCATCCTAAGTCATTTATGAATTTCTTACTCCCTCCCCTTGATAAGGGGAGGGTTGGGGTGGGGTCGAAAATTTAAGACTCCTGCAAGGATTGCTATACATTCACAAAGTATCTTTAAATGCCTCTGCGTTGCATCAGCCGTTTTCCTGTCGCTCAATGATTTATGCAATAATTCTAATGACTAAGGACTAATGACTACTGACTAAATCAATCATTAATAAATTCACCTTCACAGATAATCGATTCTCTGTTCTCCAAATCTTCTTGATTCCATACCGCGTTTAATGCTGCGGAACTTAAGGAAGTTGACATCGTATTTAAAGTTGTGTTGTAGTATTCTACAGCATTATTAAGTTCCACCTGCGGCGCTTCTTTGAAGTACGAATTAATATCAGGCGTGCACCGCTGGGCTTGGTAGTATACATAAGCTTCAGCATTAATGCACATTACGTGGTAAAAATCCTTATTTGCTGCCGCAACATCTCCAAGTTTATACAGCGCTAAACCCCGGTTGAGATAAGCTTTAACATAGTTCGGATCGAGTTTTACTGCTTGGTCAAAGTCTTCAATTGCCAACTGCATTTGTTTTAATTTATAGCGAACGCAACCTCTGTTATAATAGGCATAAACATTTTGTGGATCGATGCCGAGTGCAATGTTGTAATCGGCCATCGCCTGCGTATTGTCTCCTAATTGGTGGTAACAGAGACCTCGATTTATGTATGCTTTGATATATTTAGGATTCAACCGCAGCGTTTCGTTAAAGTTTTCCGTTGCTGCCTCTTTTTCTCCCAAAAGGTAGTAAGCGCGCCCCCGGTTGTAATAGGTTTTATAATTGTTGGAATTGATAGATAGAGCTCGATTGTAGTCTTCTATTGCTTCTTCGTAATTTCCTAAATTAGCAAGTACAAGTCCCCGGTTGTTGTAGATAGCGTGGCTGTTAGGCTTATTTGCTAAAGCACAGTTTAGATCGTCAATGGCTTTTTCGTGTTCTCCGAGATGACGCCAAGCATTGCCTCGATTCAAGTAAGCCTCGAAGAAATTAGGATTGATATCTAGGGCTTGGCTGAGGTCTGCGATCGCTTTTTGGTAGTCTTTCATGTAATAGTAAACCAAGCCGCGATTGTTGTAGGCTTTGGCATCGGCGGGATTGACTTGCAGTATCTGATCGAAGTCCTCAAGTGCCGCTTCATAGTTTCCTTTCTTGGCGCTGTGCAAACCGCGCTTGTAAAATTGTTTGAGGTTCATAGGTCAACTTTCAGGATTGCTTGATTCTGGGGGTTGATTCCTGTGCAGTCAGTTTTGAGTTCGACAGCCGTTAATCTTTTGAAAGAGCATCCACCTGCGGTCAGAGTCACTCTTCAATAATTCCCGGCAATCTACCGTAAACAGGATTTTGGGTTTATTTTAACAGTAGTTAAATCCTGTTGAAAGGCTCTGCACCTCGGCTGGATTTACTTATTAGTCAGTTCGATTGTTTACCCGATCGACTTAATCTCAAAAGTCTAGTTTTACTTGGTGCTCGGTGTCTCTTGATGCGGCGGCGATCGGCTCGATCGCCCAATTAAGTTTGAGACCGCTACTCAGTATAAATTGTTGCCCGCAGTCCTACCGAGTAAACTCTATATTTTTTTGACAAACTTCGTCTCAGTATTTGCGGCAGTACGTCTCTACAAACTTTTGTTGCCTAATTACCAATTACCGATTGATTTCCTCTTCCACATAAACTCTCAATTTCTCTAAATCTGGAAGTTCGATCAATTCTTGTTCCTTTTCCTTAACCGACATGGGCATCATCACAGGTTTACGCTGCTCTATCCAGCAACTCGCCAGCGGTAAAGTTTGTTCCAAATCTTCCAAAGGCCTCGGAATTACCATCACCGCGTTCAACTCGCCAATTCTCTCAGCTTCGTACATCCCCGCTTCTACGGCTACTGCTACATCTGCAACTGCACCGCGAATAATTGCCGTGCACAAACCGGCGCCAATTTTCTCGTAAGCTGCCAAGTGTACGTCTGCGGATTTGAGCATAGCATCGCAAGCACCGACCATTGCCGGAAATCCCCGGGTTTCGAGCAAACCGATCGCCTGATTGCTAAGCCGAGAATAACTGCCTTTTTCCGAAAGTTCAGTCAGCCGAAAGCCGATCGGCAAAACCACTTCCAAATTAGCCAAAGGTCTAGCAATCACCAACTTAGAAACAAACTGCCCGAACTGTTCGGCAGTTTGAGCTCCAGCTTCCACAGCCAAACGCACATCCGAAATTCTGCCCCGGACGATCGCGGTACAGTGACCGGAACCAATTTTTTCGTATCCTACTAAAATCACTCCTGCCGACTTCAGCATCATGTCAGCAGTCCCCACAATTGCCGGAAAACTCTTGGTGGATACCAAACCCAAAGCAGTGTCTTTGAAGTATTCCTGGCGCTGCGATCGCTCTTCGTGACTGTTACGATCTGTTTGTCCGTCCATCTTCTATTACCCTTAGAAACTTCCCAAAATAAAAATTTGTTGATAGTTTTAGTTTCTCAGATGAGAAGACAGACTGCACGAGCTACAATACACTGATTGCTGCGGCAAAGCCTTACAAATTGCTGAGCTACCAATAATATGAGATTACCTATTTATATTTGATCTTTCTGCCTTTAGCATAGCTGGCTTTTGCCGAAATGACCGAAAAATGAGACGCAAGCCCCTGGCTTCAGCCACGGGGATAAGTCGGTAGCGGTTTTAACCGCATTGAAATTGAATATGTGGTATAAAAGAAGCAGCAAGTAAGAATAACCATCTGCGTGTTGAAACAACAAGCGTGCGGTGAAATCCCGGCAACGGACATATCCGACTTGATTCGGAATAGTTAAAGGGCAAACAAAAGGCAGGTTGTTGAGCGTACCTATCTGGCATTAGTGGTGGACTCCGAAAGCACAAAAGCTAAAAGTATACGCAAAGTTGGGATTTGTCTAAGCTGAGTGGGTAGAGGCGGTTTGATTTCGCCTTTGAAAGTTCAAATACGAACTCTTCAAGAATCCCCGTCCCTTTAGGGATCGGGAGTATCAAGGCTACCCGGAACCGCCCGATAGAGTTTGGCCGTTTTCCTCCGATCGATTAAAAGCTTGCCGGTGCGGAAACAGCGTCCCCAACAGCCGATTGATGTGAGCTTGACCGTACAGAATAGTTGGCGTTTCCCCTGGTTGGGGCGGCTCTGCGGCGGTGGATTCCGGCGGGTCTGGGGCAGTCTCCGGCGCAGTTTGAGGGGGTGTTTGGGCGGGTTGTGGCGGCTCGATCCGCTCGATCGGTCGATCGACTGGTGGCGTAGTGGCTTCGGGGGTTTCTGGTGATGTTGGCGCTGCTGTTGGCGCTGCTGTTGGCGCTGCTGCTGTTGGTTCTGGGGCGACTTGGCGGCTGGTATCTCCCATTAGAGAACCTGCTGGCATAATTTGCATTTTGTCGATACAAGGATTGATTAGGGTCGTCGCGGCGCCAATACAGGCATTTTCCCCGATCGTTCCCGCACCTACCACCAGCACCCCTGCACCCAGAATAACGCCCGCCGCGATTTCCAGAGTACCTTCACGGGCGTGAAGGATAACTCCCATACCGATACAGGCACCGGCGGCGATCGAGATCCGGCTTCCGGGCTCTGCTTGCAGGATTGCTCCAGGGGCGATCGCCGCACCCTCATGAACAACTACATCGCCACTCATCAAAATCTGAGAGTTGCTACTTAATTGCAGGGGCGATAAATACATTCGACTTCACCATGAAAGGAGCTATTTTTTTCGATAAAACGACTTTAAATTATGGGTTTTCTCGACTGATAAATTTAACCATGTCAATCTAAGAAACGATAATTTACTAATACTGAGAAGCTTGATGCTTTAACGTTTTATAGAAACTTTCCGAAGATTCTAGATTTTGACCAACATTTCTCATTCGAGCTTTTTAACTATCTCAAATCCAACTTCAATCCGCTGGGGTTTCTCCCGTTGGCCCCAACGCGAGGGCTTAACGGGAGAAACAAGCTAATTACCTAGCAAATTAAGGTCGTTGGATAATTTCTTCGAGCACCCGGCGCTTCGCCTTGGAGTCGATGCCCAGCAAGCGGACGTACTCGCCGCTGTGTTCTTTGAGACAGCTTTCGAGGGCAGAAATCACTTCGGCTTCGCGGTTGGATGAGATCGGGGCGCAACTGTTCCAAGAACCGGTGCGGAAACGGCGCGCGTCGGCGTGTTCCGTGCCAATTTTGTAGCCTTGGGAAAGCAGGTTGCGGATTTGGTCGATCGTCTTGCCGGTCAAACTGCCGCTACTGGCCGAACCAGTCGAAGCTGCTTTGTATCCCGATGTTGCTGCCGGCTTAGCCGATTGAGCAACTGGGCCGTCGGGACGCTGAATAATTTCTTCAACCACGCGCCGCTTAGCTTTCGGGTCAATCCCGATCAAGCGCACGTATTCGCCCGGGTACTCGTTCATCACAGCTTCCAAAGCGGCGATCGCCTCAGATTCGTTTTTCACTTGCAGCGAAGCCCCGCTTTGCCAAGAACTGGTGCGGAAGCGGCGCGCGTCGGCGTGTTCCGTGCCAATTTTGTAGCCTTGAGCTAGCAAGCCACGAACCTGAGTCACTGTTTCGGCACTCAATTTTCCGCTTGACACGGAACCGCTATTGTGGTATGAAGCTTGTTGTGCAACTTTACCGTTAGATTGGTGAGTTTTCGCACCGTTAGAACCGTTAGAGCCGTTGTCTCCCGGTCTTTGGACGATTTCTTCTAGTACGCGGCGCTTGGCTTTGGTGTCAATCCCGATCAAGCGGACGTATTCTCCTTGGTGCTCGGCCATGCAAGCTGACAAAGCCGCGATTACTTCTGAGTCACGGGTTGAGGAAATCGGGCCGCAAGTACGCCAAGAACCGGTACGGAAGCGGCGTGCGTCGGCGTGTTCGGCTCCCACGCTGTATCCTTGAGCTAATAAATTGCGGATGCTATCGGCCAGAGTTGAACTCAATTGGGTGCCGGCATGGGTAGAATATTTGGTTTGAGTCATATTGGAGTTTTTAGTTTGCTCGTTGCGAATTGGTGCTAGACAGGCGATGTTCTCAGCGCAGCGATAACCCGTTCTCAGAGCGTCATTGATGCCGATGACATGGGTCGCAAATTCAATGTCAGAATCTTGAACGTCAGGCAAGCGATCGGCTTGCTTTTGATTAGTGATGATGGCTCCCGAAGGTACGTACTTACCGGGGGGAATCTCCACATCTTTAATTAGTACGTGCATCATGACAATGCAGCCGTTGCCCACTCTGGCATTGAACACCGTAGAGCGAAAGCCGATAAAGCAGTCGTCGCCCACGTATGCCGGGCCGTGAATTAAACTCATGTGGGTGAGGGAAGTATTTTTCCCCACCCACACAGAATAGGATTTGTCGTCGTCTCCTGTGACTCGGCCTTGTTCTAGGCCGTGAATCACTACTCCGTCTTGAATATTGCTTCGTTCTCCGATATAAAACGGAGTGCCTTCATCGGCGCGGATAGATGTCCCGGGGGCAATCATCACATTAGAACCGATATGCACATCCCCAATAATGTTAGAAAAGGAATGTACGAAGGCGGTGTCGTGAATTTTGGGCTCAGCCAAGTTTTTCGACCAAGGCGTCGGGGGAGCCGCAACATTGCGGACTGCCATAAATTAAGTTCTCCTAAGCTGAAAAATTTTTTTGTTAGTTGTTAGTTGTTAGTTGTTAGTTGTTAGTTATTCTTCCACTAACTGCTAACTGCTAACGGTGGCAACTAGCGGTACGGGTCGTCTTTTTTACTGTAAATGAGGCGGTTTTCTACATTGACAGTATCTATAATGCCTACTACTAGAGCATCGATCGGACGGTTTTCGCTTCCGGGCGCGATCCGGGCTGCGCTGCCTCGGGTTACTAAAACCCATTCATCTATACCAGCGCCCACACAGTCAGCGGCTACCTCATAGCCGGGAACTGGCGAACCTTCCTCATCGATGAATTGCAGCAGTAGAAATTTCGATCCTCTCAGTGTCGGCTCTTTTTGGGTACTGACAACTGTGCCGAGAACTTTGGCCATTTGCATTTTAGGTAATAGGTAATAGGTAATTGGTAATTGTCATTTTTACACTGTCACTTGTCTTTTTTTAATTAGCTCTGTCCTCAGTCCGCTGTCCGCCTTTTAGAGCTTCGTCTAGTAACTAATCACTCATGACTGATGACTGATGACTAATAACCAATATCCCATACCCACCTCAATTAAAAATTAAAAATGCTAAATCAAAAACATCGCGATTTTTAATTTTTAATTACCAAACGCCCCTAACAGCCGTGAAGCGAAGCTATCCCGTAGGGAATCGCCTATCTTATGATCTGTTGAGAGGGCGAATGCCGCTGACGCCTTCACGGAACTGTTCTACAGCTTCGGTGTAGCGAATCGGCAGCACGTACTCTAAGTTTTCGTGAGGGCGGGCGATAATGTGGGTAGACATCACTTGTCCGCCGTTAACGCGCTTCACTGACTCTACTCCGGCTGCGACAGAAGCTTGCACTTCCGAGACATCTCCTCTTACAATGACCGTAACCCGAGCGCTACCGATTTTTTCGTAGCCTACCAAGGTGACGCGGGCTGCTTTGACCATCGCGTCAGCGGCTTCTACCACTGCGGGGAAGCCTAGGGTTTCGATCATGCCAACTGCAATTGCCATTGGTTTTACTCCTGATTGAATATTTGGGGAACTAAACAGTTAATTTTTGACGATCGCACAAATTTTTCTTTAACGAAATTTTTGTGCGCTAAGAACTTAGTAGCCTCGGAACTGTTCTACTGCTTCTGTATATCGAATCGGCAGAACGTATTCTAGGTTTTCGTGGGGGCGAGCGATGATGTGGGTAGAGACGACTTCTCCGCCGTTCACCCGCTTGACGGATTCCACTCCTGCTGCGACTGAGGCTTGGACTTCCGACACGTTGCCGCGCACAATTACGGTGACGCGGGCGCTGCCGATTTTTTCATAGCCCACGAGGGTAACGCGGGCAGCTTTGACCATAGCATCGGCAGCTTCCACCACAGCGGGAAAACCTTTTGTCTCAATCATTCCCACGGCAATTGACATTTTTGAATCTCCTTTGAGGATGAGCGAAATTACCGTTACAAATCTTTGAGAAATCTAAAAATTTGGACGGGGAGGCCCACATTTTTTAGTAAGGCAGTGTAAAGCTTCCTATCCTATAAGAATAGGGGAAGCTGTCCACCTTGACAATATAAACTAACATCATAATGTTTAATAACAAAAATTAAAATTTTTTATGTTACTTAAAATAATTTAATATTTATTTAATAATCTTAATATTAAAGAGGGGTAGATGCCGACGGCGAGGGGGGATTAAAGTAAGTAAGAATACTCATAAAGTAGAGTTCGGTATGTGAAGCCGGAGCTCATCGCGGCCGGGAAACTTGGGGATTCCAAAAGGGGGATCGCGGGGAAATCGGCAAAAAAGGCAGTCTTGACCCATCGGCAGGCATTTTTTTCTTTGAGTGCCTCGTGTGCTCAACCAGTAATTTTGTCTTGAGATAATTATCAGTTTTGATGCTTTAATGTATAGTTAATCTGGAGTGCAAATTATTTTGCCACAACTATACGATCGGGTTTAGTGAAAGTTTTAGGGTCTCGCGCGATCGCCCGCGACTGTTTTTGTATAAAGGCAGCCCGTAATTTGAAGTTTAAGGGATAAATTAAATGACTCAATTTCTCCTCCAAGCCTGTTGGTGGGTACCTTTATATGGCTTGATAGGCGCAATTTTAACTTTGCCGTGGTCTACCGGCACCATTCGCAGAACAGGGCCGAGACCTGCAGCTTACTTCAATTTGTTAATGACTGTGTTGGCTTTCATACACGGGTCAGTTATTTTTACAGCGACTTGGGATCAACCACCCCAACAGTTGCTCGTGCACTGGGTGCAAGCAGCCGATTTAGATTTGTCTTTTGCAATAGAAATCTCCACCCTCAGCGTCGGAGCAATGGAGTTAGTTAGTGTTCTGAGTTTGCTAGCACAAATTTACGCTCTAGGCTACATGGAAAAAGACTGGGCGCTAGCTCGATTTTTTGGGCTGATGGGTTTTTTTGAAGCGGCAATTAGCGGCATTGCCATTAGCGACTCGCTGCTTCTAACTTACGCTTTGTTGGAAATGCTGACGCTTTCAACTTACTTGCTAGTCGGGTTTTGGTACGCTCAACCGCTGGTAGTAACAGCCGCTAGAGATGCGTTTTTAACCAAGCGTGTAGGAGACGTGCCACTGCTGATGGGAGTAGTGACGCTTTCAACTTTAGCAGGAAGTTTGAATTTTTCCGATTTGGAAACATGGGCGGAAACTGCAACTTTGTCTCCCCTAGTGGCGACTCTTTTAGGTTTGGCTTTAATCTCCGCACCTACGGCCAAGTGCGCTCAATTTCCCTTCCATCTATGGCTCGACGAGGCGATGGAAGGGCCAAACCCGGCTTCGATTATGCGGAATACGGTAGTTGTGGGCGCTGGGGCTTATGTTTTGATTAAACTTCAGCCTGTTTTGGCGCTGTCGCCCGTGACGGATGCGGTACTCGTGGTGTTGGGTGCGGTGACTGCTGTTGGCGCTTCCTTGGTGGCGATCGCCCAAATCGACATCAAAAGAGCACTATCGCATTCTACCAGCGCCTCTTTGGGTTTGGTGTTTATCGCCGTGGGGCTAAATCAAGTTGACATTGCTTTGCTGTTGCTGTTGGCGCACTCGATCGCCAAAGGCCTATTATTCATGAGCGTAGGGTCAATTATTACCACAACTAACACTCAAGATTTAACAGAAATGGGTGGGTTGTGGTCGAAGATGCCTGCCACGACTACGGCTTATTTAGTAGGCGCTGCGGGGATGGTAGCGCTGTTGCCTCTGGGCAACTTTTGGGCAATGCGACGCTGGCTCAACGGTTTTTGGACGGTGCCTTTGTGGCTGGTAATAGTGCTGCTTTTAGTTAACGGTTTGACAGCGCTAAATTTAACTCGCATATTCGGTTTAGTCTTTGTGGGGAAACCGCAGCCGAAAACTCGCAGAGCTCCAGAAGTTGGTTGGCCGATGGCTTTGCCGATGGTAATTTTGACAGTGATGGGGCTGTTGGTTCCTTGGATGTTGCAGCAGTGGCAACTGTTAATTAGTTGGACTGGGCCTTGGGCGCAAACGGGGGATTTTGATACTTTAAATTTGCTGTTGAAGACGCTGGATACACCGCTGTTGCTGTTATCTGGGTTGATAGGCGTTGCGGTTGGGGTGGCGATTTATTGGTACGGGGTTTTACCTCGACCGGTACGGCTGCCGGTGCCGGCGTTGCAGGATTTGTTTGCTTACGATTTTTATATCGATCGAGTTTACCGCTTGACTGTCGTTTGGGCGGTGGCTTTTATTTCTAAAATCAGCGCTTGGACTGATAGGTATGTGGTGGATGGGGCGGTGAATTTGTTCGGTTTTGCCACAATTTTCAGCGGTGAAGGGTTGAAGTACAGCGGCACCGGTCAGTCGCAGTTTTATGTGTTGACTATTGTGGGGGGGGTTGCGGTGTTGCTGGCGTTGATTATTTGGCAGTTTTAAACCGCAGTGGTTGGCAGATGAATTTTTCGGGGTTTGTCTGCTTTTGGTCTGATGTTATTTAATCTTAAACCGCAGATGAGGGCGGATGAACGCAGATAATTTTACTCGGGGTTTGTCTGCTTTTTTATCGAGTTTTACTCAAACTCGATCGGCCACAATTCGGTCACTGGAACTTCCCAACCGGGCAAAAGTTCGGGAATTGAAATCATGTCGCCGTCTCTCAATACCACTGGCTCTGCTTGGGGAGTGTAAATTGTTATTGTGCGCTTGTCAGGGTCGATTAATATTCCTACTTTTGCTCCGAGTTCGATAAATGATAAAATTTTTTCTCGCAGGGGTTTGAGGCGCTCGGACTGAGATTTGATTTCTACAACTAAGTCGGGAACGAGTGCGGCAAAATACCTTTTACTTTGTTTGAGGCGATCGGCTACCACAAACGAAACGTCCGGTGCTGTAAGATTTGAATTGGGGAGAATAAACCCGCCGCTGGACTCAAACACTCGTCCGAGTTTGCGAGGTTTGACCCAGTTACGCAAAAGACTGACTAACTCTGCCCCAATTTCGCTCGATACAATGTCTGATGGGCCCATAAGGATAATCTTCCCGTCTACCAGTTCTAATTGGTAGTCGAGATGTGCTTCCGAGAGTATACCTTGCAGTTGTTCCAAGTCGGCAACGGTGAGGCGGGTGGAAGGAGAACCGGATTTAATTTGCAAATCTTCTCGATCTGTAAGACTTGAGGTCATAGGAGGATTCCAGAGACATTTGAATCTATGTTAACAAGAAAATCAGCCGATCGCTTTTATATGTAGTTGGTTTGCGTTAATGTTAAATATAGTTCTAAAAACTGCGTAATAAAGGAAAGTTTTAATTGATGCTCAGTGCTTTAATCTGGATACCAATGTTGGCCGCTGCCCTGATTGGGCTCTGGCCCGGTTCAGTGAGTTCTAAAATAGTTCGGAATGTCGCGATCGCCATTGCGGGTATAACTTTTATTCTCTCGGTGATTTTGGCATTTCAGTTTGATGCCAGTACCAGTCAGTTGCAGTTTGCGGAATTCATTCCTTGGATAGATGTTTTGGGATTGAATTACAATCTCGGTGTTGATGGTTTGGCTCTGCCTTTGGTAATTTTAAATACTCTGCTGACAGGGGTAGCTATTTACGCTACGGATGAGTCGATCCGCAGACCTCGACTTTATTATTCTTTGATTCTGTTAATTACCGGCGGCGTAACAGGGGCTTTTTTATCTCAAAATTTGCTGCTGTTTTTCCTGTTTTTTGAGGTAGAATTGATTCCGCTTTACCTGCTAATTGCGATTTGGGGAGGCGAGCGCCGGGGTTATGCTGCTACTAAGTTTTTAATCTATACTGCATTTTCGGGAATTGTGCTGCTGGCGGCTTTCTTGGGTACTGGTTGGCTTAGTGGTGCTTCTAGTTTCGATATGGTTGGTGCAGCGGGCGCATCGCATTTGCAAGGAGGATTGCCATTGCCTTTGGTAAGGCAAATTGTTTTGCTGGCAGGGGTGTTGCTGGCTTTTGGAATTAAGATGCCTTTGGTGCCTTTTCATACTTGGCTGCCGGATGCTCACGTAGAAGCTTCGACGCCGGTATCTGTGCTGCTGGCGGGGGTGCTTTTGAAGCTGGGAACTTATGGGATGCTGCGTTTTGGTTTGGGTTTGTTTCCAGATGCGTGGGCGGTGGCGGCACCTTGGTTGGCGAGTTGGGCGGTGGTAAGCGTGCTTTACGGGGCGAGTTGCGCGATCGCCCAAAAAGATATGAAAAAAATTGTAGCTTACAGTTCGATCGCTCACATGGGCTACATTTTGTTAGCTAGCGCCGCAGCTACTCCGATTAGTATGCTGGGAACTGTTTTGCAAATGGTTAGCCACGGTTTAATTTCGGGGCTGCTATTCTTAACCGTCGGCATTGTTTACAAAAAATCCGGCACCCGCAACATCGATGTGCTCAAAGGTTTGTTTAATCCCGATCGCGGTTTGCCGATGATTGGCAGTTTAATGATCCTCGGCGTGATGGCAAGTGCCGGCATTCCGGGTTTGGCTGGATTTATTGCTGAATTTTTGATATTCCGGGGCAGTTTGCCAGTGTTTCCCCTGCAAACTTTGCTCTGCATGATCGGCACTGGTTTAACTTCAGTTTACTTTTTAATTATGGTCAACCGCGCCTTTTTCGGCCGCCTTTCGGATGTGGTGGTAAATTTGCCGCAAGTCCGCTGGCGCGATCGCATTCCTTCGCTGGTTTTAGCAATAATTATTGCAATCATGGGAGTGCAGCCTGGAGTTTTAGTTGCTTTGAGCGAAAAAACTGCGATCGGAATGGTAGCTAATGTGCCACCCCAAGTTAAAGTTATTGCTCAAAACTTGAAATAAAATATGACCTAAGTTTGTAGCATCTGACATCTTGCAGCAATATCAATAAGAGGATTTTTCGTGGGGTCGGGCGGGTTTATATAACCTATTTGCAAGCTTTAAGGCTGTTGGCGAACCCGCCCCTAGGGCTAATTGAGAATGGTGCAAGATATCAGTAGCATCGGACTTTAGTCCTATGGCAGTTTTCAATCCCATAAAATACAGCAGACGGCTGTAGGGACACGGCACTGCCGTGTCCCTACCTATTCCATTCATCAGTGTATCCGTGTTCAAATCCGTGTCGTGCCTTCCTTCAATTAAGGTTAAATAAAAATGAAAAGTACCGTATTAAAACCATCTTCCCATCCCCTATCCGCATACATTGACATCTTGGAATCAGGCCAAGCTTTACTGCCTGAATCTACGGAAAATGTAGTTGAAGTTGTCGGCGTGCTGAAAAGTTATGCTATTGTTTTAGATGCCTATTCTCGCAATCTCAATTATATTGCAGAAGAACAGTTTTTAGTGCTTTTTCCGTTTTTTAAATATTTCAATGGAGAGGTGACGCTGCCGAAATTAATTCGCTATTTGTGGCACGACCGCATTAATTTTGAGTATGCTGAGTATTGCATGAGAACAATGCTTTGGCACGGCGGCGGTGGTTTGGATAGTTATTTGGATTCCCCGGAATTTAGCAGTTTGGTCGAAAAGGCGATCGCTGCTAAATTGAAAGGCAATTTTTTCATGCAGGGACTCAACAAAACCTTTCCTGATTTTTTGCCTGAACAAGTGCGGATGCTGGCTTATTACACCGGTCTCGGTCAGTTTTGGCGGGTAATGAGCGATTTGTTTATCGACTTATCTGATTCCTACGATCGAGGGGAAACTAAGTCTATTTCTGACGTTGTTAATTTTGTTAAAGCCGGTTTAGTAGCAGCCGCCAGTCTGCCAATTACTTACAGCGTCAAAATTCACGGTCAAGTCTACGATATCATTCCTGCCTCGGCTAACTTAACATTTTTACCAGATGTAGCTGTGCCTTATGTAGAGGCTGTTTTCTTTCGGGGCACAGCTTTTTTTGGCACAGTTTCCTACAACGCTCAAGCCCATCAAATCCCGGAAAAACAAAAAGATTTTGCCTACGGGGCTTTGTTTGCTGACCCTTTACCGATTGGAGGTGCTGGGATTCCGCCAACTCAATTGATGCAAGATATGCGCCATTATTTGCCGGAGTATTTGCACGAAGTTTATCGCACTAGCTGTCGCGGTGAAGACGATGTACGGGTGCAAATTTGTCAGAGTTTTCAAAAGTCGATGTTTTGCGTAACGACGGCGACTATTTTGGGTTTAGCACCTCATCCCATGAATACCTCCGATCCAGAGGAAAGAAAGGCTAATCGAGCTTATTTGGAAGGTTGGATGGATCGATTTGGGAATTCTCGCTTGGATTGGGCAAATCAGCCAACTAACAGGGCCTGTCAGTTGTTCCCCGAACGCTAGAAGGGCGACTGGTTTTTAGGGCTCAATGTCTCTCGGAGTTACAACAATATTACCTGGTTTGGCAATTGCTTTCTTTTGGAGGGCGAAAGCTCATCCTGGCATCGTTAATGATCTCATGTCCCGTAAAATAGCCCTTATAAGGCAAGTAGTAAAAACTTCAGTCCACAGACTTTTATGAGGACTGAAGTCCTCACTACGAACCCATTTTATAATGGTTGTTTTAGCGGACATAATATGACATGGTAAACTGTTTGTTTTTGGGTCATTGTGATTGCTTTCATAAGAGATATATCCGCTAACGCTTAGACTGGTAATGACAGGATAAAGCACTTCTTATTTCCGAATTATCTAGATTCGGACGAGAAGACTCAGGCCGTGAGAGTCCGTGCCACAAGTTCCCAGCAAACCATAAGTTTCTGCTAAATCCTTGACTAAAGCAGTTTGTTTGGGACTCGGTTTCCAAGGATTTGGATTACCGTAAGCATAGTAAATTTCTAGACCGTCAATGCCGAAACGGGCTGCTTCTGGGATTAGTTTATCTGCAGTCGATCGATACCGGCAAGGATGTGCTAGAACTGCTAAACCTCCTGCTTCATGAATAGCTTCAATTACCCTGGCTGCTGAATAACAATAAGTGCCTTCAGTGCTTTTACCTCGCAAGTAAGGTTTGAGACTGGGATGTTGCGGATCAAAGGCGTAACCGAGAATGTGTACCTCATTGTTGAGTAATTCGGCATTAATTTCAGCGCCTGTCCAGAGACTAGGTGCTTCACTATTTTTGTCAGGATGGTTTAATTTCCAATTATCCAGCCAAATTTGAGCTTTAACGTAGCCTTCGGTGCTGTGGTGGTCGGTGATAGCTAAGCCCTTGAGGCCGCGGGCTATGGCTTGTTCCATCAATTTCTCTGGCTGCAATCGCCCGTCGGAGTAGACTGTGTGCATATGAAAATTATAGGAACCCGGACAGCTATCGGCATCAATTGTCTGAAAGACTTGTTTGAGTGCTGAGATATTCTGGGCTTCTGGTTTGAGACTAGAACTTGTTGGGGAAGCGAGATTGACAGCCATAAGCGTTATTATAAAAAAAACTAACCTTGTTTAATATATCTAATAAATTGATATGTTGCACCGGTGGCAATAGTCGGCTGTAGGATTGAAACATCTGGCGGATTGTTGCGTTCGGCACAAGATATCAATTCACTCGCACATCTTGCACAATTCTCTATCCAGAATTTTATTGTCGGGTGGGGGTGGGGTTATGAGATTATTGATTTCAGGCAATTATATTTGGTAAAACTCGTCCCGGAGGGTTCATTGACAATGCCACAAGATATCAATTCCTCCCACACATTGCATCATTCTTAACAACAGGCTTTCCGGCCTGTTCCACAAAGACTAAATTTTATTGTGGAGTGGGCATCCTGCCCGCCCTTAAAAGGTTTGTGGAAAATGCCACAAGATATAGCCATCCTAAATTATTTGTGAATTTCTTACTCCCTCCCCTTGATAAGGGGAGGGTTGGGGTGGGGTAAAAAGTTTACGACTCCTGCAAGGATTCCTATATCAATTCAATCGCACTTTAAACCTGCGGCTGCGGCTGTGGGAAATTCGATCGGCACAAATGTAACTCCAAACTGTTCTCTAGAACACGGCACAATATGCGCCACTCGTTTAGGAGGGTTTTTCCGATTTCCAGTCTTCGAGTCAAATTCAATTATACCGGAGGCTCCTTCGGCTTTAAAGTTTGGATCGGCTAAGGTTTTTTGCATTCCTTCGCGGCTTGGTTCCGGCTGCATTTCTAGGGCTTTAATCAGCGTCCGGGCGGCATCGTAGGTTAAAGCCGATCGAGTATTGACCGGGCCTCCCCACAATTTTTCAGCGTTGTGCGGAAATTTTTTGTCAAAACTTATTAACGGATGCCAAAACACAGATATGCCCAGTTTTTCAACAGACTTTAGCTCTTTGGCTACTTCTAACGTTCTCGGCTCGTACAGAGTCCAGGGCCCGACAATCCAATTGCGATCGCCATTAGCTTTAATCATTTCGATCGCATTTTCTAGGGCTGTAGTGACTTGACCGTCGGGAATGACAAGTAAGGCTGTTTTTCCGGCTTTCTCAACTTCTGTGATTGCTGCTTCGGCGTCTAAATTATTTTTAGATAAATCGTAATACTTCCTGATTCTAAAAGTCGAGCCTCCTTTGGCTTCAAATTGCTTTTTGAATTCTTCCCACAAAGAAGCGCTAAACGGACTGTTGGGATTGTAAAATACTGCGGCTTTTTTCTCACCGACCAAGAGCAGTTGATTTACTAAAGCTTCAGCTTCTATGCTAGTTGTCGGAGCCGTCCGAAAGAAAAATTTTCGAGGTTTTCGCGTCAGTTCTTCTGTGGTGCTTCCCGGAGAAATGGCGACGAGTTGATTTCGATTGTAAATATCTACTGTTTCCACAGTCATGTCGCTGGTGTAGTGTCCGATAACTGCTAGAATATCGGGCTGAGCGACCAGATAATTAGCCCTTTGAACGGCGTAGGATTTGATATTGCCATCATCAGCAATGATGACTTTGAGACCTTTTCCTTTAATAGCTTTTGGTTCGAGAAAGCCTTGACCGGGAAAATCTTTATTGTTCTCATTTGCAGCCAGAAGACCTAAATTAACTTCGGTTTGAGCTTGAGCAATGCCACGAAGCAGTTCTTCTGCTAAATTTGCGTTGAGGATGCTGCCGTCCTGATTGCGGCGGATAGGGACAACAATTGCGATCGTATAATATTCTGCATTGATTGCCTTCAGTAAAGCATTGTTGATGTAAATTAAAGTTTCTGGATCTCTGCGGTCTTCCCGCCAGGACTGTTTGAGCAATTTTAAAGCTTCGGGATAATTTGAGTCGGCAAACTCATTGATTCCCCTTTGTTTTGACCACAAGGCGGAGGTTTGCACGAGGAGTTTTTCGCCGGAACTTACACCATCTGCGGAGGGTGTAGCCAGCGTTGGTTGCGGGGAAATTCTGGGGATTAGCGGGGAAATTCTGGGGATTAAAAGTACGATCGCCCCAAAAGCCGCAATTCCCGCAACGCCTAACAGCAGCCAGCGAAAGCCCGATCGCAACTTCCGCGAAGTTTTGGGTACCTGGGGCCCTGGGACGATCGACAAATCCAAGTCTTGCAAAACTTCATCCACAGATTGGTAGCGGTCTTGAAAGTGGAAACGCACCATCTTGGTTAAAATATTTTTAAGCTTGTCGCTAACCGGTTCAGATGTTAAATAATCCCAGACAATTTCACCAGTTTCGGGGTCTTGCGGCAGATTGGTGGGACGCCGCCCGGTGAGGGCTTGAATCGCGATGATTCCTACTGCATAAATATCATTGTAGGGTTGCGGGAGAGACTGTGGCTTGTATTGTTCGGCAGGCATATAACCGCTGGTGCCGATCGCCTGCGATGTGAATATTTCACCTGTAGAGTTAGAGGTAAAAGTGCTGATTTCTTTGACCGCCCCAAAATCTATTAAAACAATTTGTTGATCTGTTTCGCGCCGAATTAAGTTAGAAGGTGTAATATCGCGGTGAATAATTTTTTCTTGGTGAACCGATTTTAATATTTCCAGAACTTCCCGCAACAAAGCAACAGTTTTTTTCTCATTCCACCGATCGCCAGGAGCGAGTTCTTGAATAAGCGGGTGTCCTTTAACGTATTCTTGTACTAAGTAAAAATAATCGTTTTCTTCAAAGCGATCGAATAATTCGGGAATGCGCGAGTTGTTGCCGAGACGGCACAAAGCGCTAGCCTCCCTTTCAAATCGCTGCCTTGCCCTCTCCAAGACGCGCGCATCGTTCGATGGGGGAAAAGGAATTTCCTTAACAACGCACAGAGGATTATTAGGTTTGTTTATTTGTACAGCCGTGTAGGTTCTAGCAAACCCTCCCTCTCCCAACAAAGCGATAATTTCGTAGCTTTCATGCAGGATATGCCCTAAGTTGACACACATAAATTTTCCAACACCTCTTGACAGGCTGCGGCCTTTAATGTTGATTATAAGCTTTTTTGCTGTCAGATACAGCTTAGCAACATATCAAATTCGTCTCTCTGTATATCAAAAAACTATAAGCTGTTGTGCATTTAAAATGCGTGTTTCAGAGGTTGAAACCCAATACTTGCTTAGATAGCCTCGAAAATTTAAATGATGAACAGCTTAACTGTCAGCAATTATACATTACTTTAGTGATGCCGATCGCTAATTATCAATTATCTTTCTGCTAACTTACTGAGTACAAAAGCAGCAAAAAAACCGCAGAGCTAAACCAATGGCAATCAGCCCGGTTAAAGCTAAAGTATTAGGAGCCGATCGCAAAGCTGCTGTTATTACCATAATTCTGCTCTACCCAATTAATCCTCTCCTAAAGCTTTAATGACTTGGTGATACCGTTCTTGGACATCTTTCTGGTCTTGCTCCTGAGAGATTTGTTCGCGGCTACTATTTAAAATCATCTCCGCGTGACGGCGTAAAGCTTCTCGTTGTTTGGAATTGCGGGTGTAAGTGGCGATGCAAGCTATAGCTTCCAATAAGCGAATTGTTACCGCCACATCTGATTTACTGTACTGGCGAATTTGGTTAAATGCAGTATCAACTAACCCTTCAAACGTCACTCGTTCAACAATGACGCGCAAATTATGTTCATCGTCGTAGCGATAGGGGGAGGGAAAATCCCTTTGAGCGAGGCGGGATAATCCGGCGCTGAGTCGATCGATACACCGAATCGCAGTAAACGGATCGTTGATACCAGGAGAAATCGCACGCAAGGCAATTTCAACTAACTGATCGATCGGAAATTCTACATCTTGATATTCAGTCCGTTCTTTGCCCAGAATAAAAGCATCATTAATTTTTTGGTTCAGGCTTTGATTCACCTGTTTTTCCGGGAAAACCATCGCTAAATCGCTGCCCTTGACGATAAACTTTCCCGGTCGAGTTTTAAGACGTACAAGCAGATTGTAATGACGGGCAATTTTCATTAATTCGTTGTCATCGATTGCTTGCAAATAACCCTCGCCAGTGGCTTTGATTGGACTTGCTTCCGAGTCAAAATTTGCAGGAATTTCTCCCACTTGTCGCGATTTTTTCGCCTTACCTTCTCCGATTTTTCCGGGAAACAGACGATCTAGAGCTTTGTCTAAATCGCCACTAACCTGAGTAATTACATGGGACGCTTGAATAATGGTTGATGCGTGATGGATAAAGTAAATCAGTACGCCGATACTGGCAATTGCCAATCCGGTACCAACTGTAACCGAAAGTTGGGGTACAAAGAGACTGTATCCTTCTCCTTCTGCATGAATGGTTCGCAATACGAGTAAACAGTAATTGACACTCCCCTGGCTAAAGCCGAGGGGATTCTTGATTCGCAGAATCGACTTGCCGATGCAGAATTACTTCAACATCGGTAGCGGTCAACTCTCCACAAGCGTTCGGATCTAAGATCCAAGTTCCGACGTGCCCCGCCGTACTCAATCCCCGACTTAGGATGTTTCTACCTGCGTTGTGATCGCGATCTAACACACATCCACACTGACAAGCGTGAGTTCGCGTTGATAGACTTTTCTTGACAATGGTTCCGCAGCTAGAGCATTCTTGACTCGTCCCGTGGGCTGGCACGGCAATCGTAATCCTTCCGAATACTTTACCGAAATATTCCATCCACACTCGAAACATATACCAAGATGCGTCGTTAATTGATTTAGCTAAGCAGTGATTCTTCACCATATTCTTGATCCTCAAATCTTCATAGACTACACAGTCGTTGGACTGGATAACGCATCTTGCCAACTTCACGGCAAAATCTTTGCGTTGTCTACTTATTTTGAGGTGGCGTTTTCCTAGAATTACCCTAGCTTTTTTTCTATTTTCTGAACCTTTGACTCGCTTTGAAAGCCGCCTTTGAGCTTTCTTTAGTCGGCGCTCTCCTTTGCCCAGAAAACGCGGATTTTCGACGGCAACGCCATTAGAGTCTGTGTAGAACTCTTTGAGCCCCACGTCTAATCCAATAGCATTACCTGTAACTTCAATCTTCTCGGAACGGTCAACTTGAACGCAAAACTGGATGTAGTATCCATCGGCTCGTTTGACTAAGCGTACTCGCTTAATCTGGGTAAGCTGATAAAAATGTAAGTCGCGCGTCCCTTTTAGTTTGAGTTTTCCGATGCCTTTTTTATCGGTAAAAGTGATAGATTTTCGGTCAGTTGCCATCCGCCACCCGGTCGTTTTATATTCGACCGACCGATTGTCTTTCTGAAACTGCGGAAAAGCCTTTTTTCCTGGGATTTTCTTTTTACAGTTGTCGTAGAATCGGGCGATTGCCGACCACGCTCTTTCTGCGCTTGATTGTCGAGCCATGCTGTTGAGTTCATCGCAAAACGTCCATTCTTTAGCTAAAACAGCACTGTACTTATTCAAGTCATACTTGTTGACTTTTTCGTTTTCCATCCAAAAGCGCAATGCTTTGTTACGGATGAACTGCACTGTTCTAATTGCTTCGTCTACAGCCTCAAATTGCTGCTTTTTTCCGTAGGCTTTGAACTCAAAAACTAGCATGACTTCGACCTCATCACGATGTTCCTTATGCTACCAGCATCAGCTTAAGGTCGCCAAAGTTGTTCACAAAGCTTTACATAGTTGCACCCTAGGTCGTAATCCTGAAATCTAATGAAAGATGCTGGGAGGCTACAGCCTCCTTCTCCCTTTCATCCCCGGACTAAAGTCACGGGGTTTTCATGTTCGATTGTTATAAACGTGCCAATGAAAGTGCCAAGCACGATTTGATTGCCCGTATCTTGCATAAAATTACGCAGCAATCGGGGGCCAAAATTTGAACTCGCCAACTGAAGCGCCACAATAGTAATGGAAAAAGCTGTAGCAACAACGCTGACCATTGAACTGGCAACCGATGAGAGAACCGATCGCGCACCATCGGCCCCACCCGTGTAAATCCACCTCCAGTTTGGTATATTACCCGTGCGGTCAAGTGTCAGCATGGCGATCGCCAAAATCATCGACCCCGCAGCCATCAACGTCGGAATAAACCAATAGCTAGAGTGCAGCGAATCCCAAAGTTTGCTTAACTTGACATTTTTCATGAGTTGTGGTGGGGTGGCGATTGTCCGTTGCCGTCTTGTGGCGATCGCACTTCAATGAGTTTTTGCAGAGAACCGCTGATGCTGCGGGGTTTAGGAACTTCGCCATTACCAGCGGGCCATCCTTCGCGTTGACGTTTGCGATCGCCATCCGTCTCTTCGGTTTGGTCGTGAAACAAAATTTGCTGCGTAGGAAAGGGCAAGTCGATGCCATTAGCAGTCAGCTTTTCCTTAATCGCAGAAAGTACCTTGTCGCGCGATCGCAGATCGTCAATTCGTCGCGGCGGAGCAATCCACCATCGAGCGCGGATATTGACGCTACTTCCTGCAAGTTCCATCAGCAACACGTCAGGAGCAGGGTCATTCAAAACCTCATCCACACTGTGCATAGCTTCCATCATTAACTGCTTGGCTCGGTGAATATCATCGCCGTAGCCGATACCAACGTCGTATTCCATCCGGCGTTGATCAAAGGCGGTATTCACAGTAACAGAATTGGTGAACAATTCGGCATTGGGAATTACAATCCGGCGACCATCATAGGTTCGGATTGTTGTAGCGCGAGTTTCAATATTTTCTACCGTTCCCTCAAAGTTTTTAAACACAATCTGGTCATCTATTTGGAACGGTTCCGTCAAAAGAATTAGGATACCAGCTAGGAAGTTTTGTAAGATATCGCGAAAGGCAAAACCAATCGCTACCCCGCTAATTCCTAGCAGTTGCACCAAATCGCCTGCTTTAAATGTGGGAATTACAATCGACAAGGCAATAAACAGACCAACCAAAACAGTAATACCCTGCGCTAACCTTCCCAACACCAGTCCCAAATTTCGGGATTGGCGGTGGTTGCGGGTAAGCCGCCTGACCGCTCTCTTAATTGACCTTCCAACAAAGAAAAAGATTGCAAAAACAAGGAACGCTAGTACCATATTAGGCAGCAGGACAATGAAGTCATTGATCATGCTCTCAATCTTGTCCCAGACTCCAGATATTTCTGCTGTCATAAAAGTTCCTCTTGCATCAGTCGTTATTGATAGTATTAAAATTAGCCATGTCAAACTCTATCTTAAGCCTGTAGATTTCTGTAATGTGAGGCTAATTTAGGACTTACACAGCCACAGTAAATATTGGGGATGGTGCGTTACGCAGAAAGCTAACGCACCAACAATTTTTTTCAAGTGGATATCGCAGCCACATCTTGACCGTTGAGTTTTTGTGCGATCGCATTCAGCACCTTCTGTTCTGCTTCGGAAACCTCTCCGCTACTTTCGGCAATGCGACGGCATTGAGCTAATAGCGGTACTGCAAAGTCGGGGTTAAGTTGCTCTAACAATGCACCCAATGGTTTGGGGGACTTGATGTTAGCAGCAATCCTTTGGAGAGAATCAGCATTTAATTGCAATGCCTTCAATTCTGGCAGAATATCTTCCCAGTTTTTGTTGGGATAACTTGCCAAAATCATGTGAACCATAATTTGATCCATCGCTGCTTGCTGGGCGATCGCAACATCGAGATATTTCTCGCTTTGTTGCTGGATCGCTTGCAGCGTTTCGGTTCCAGGTTCTTCAGTCTCTTCCCTCAGTTTGGCTTCGTAAAACTGGCGCGCCGCATATCCCAGCGCGTACAGCATCGTAGCATTCGTACTCGCACCAATCATCGCGCCAGCCAGCGGTACGTTGCGTAAAAAGCCCAAACCAGCTCTCATTGCGTTGCTACCGCCTAGCGCTAACCCAAAAATTGCCAAAACCTCGCCTTTTCGGGCTGGCTGTTGCAAATCCATCCCATAAGCGGCGGCAATTTCATCTTTCTTCCCCCTTGGAGACTCCCGCTGTACTTGTACCCAGGTCAGCGGCGAGAGGAAAAAATGTTTATGCTGCATACGAGTAACCATCTTTTCGTTGAATAATTGAACAATATTTGTGGCTAATTCCTGACACCAATTCTGATGCGGAAATATTGAATGAACCACTGGTTCTTACGGCCACACGTCCAACGTATGTACCAATTTTTTTACCAGAGGTTACAATCGCTTTGACAATATCTCCCGTTTGAAAACCTTTAACAAACTTAAACCGGGGAACATAGCGAGATGGAAAGCCGAATTTGCCAGTGCGGCACATTTGACCTGTCCCGTGACCAGTTGCTTTGATCGATAGTGGCTTGCTTGTTAAAATCTTCAATGACTCAACCTTTCCGACACAAGCTGCATCTAGCCAATGAGTTTTAGGTAAATTTAATTGAATGCGGTTGAACTTCGTTAAGCCACCACTACCTGTAGAAACAGGCAAGCCAGTTGTACGGAGTCGATTAAATAATGTCCAACGAGTTGAGTTAACGGCTGCTGCGTCTTTTAACGGACGTTTTGCTTGAGATAGAATCCGCTTCAAAATCTCTGGCTTTTTAGACAAGAATTGCTCAATATCTTGAGTACCTTTCTTTTTGTTGCAAGCATCGCAAGCAAGGCAAAGATTAGAAATGCGATTAGCTCCGCCTTTGGCTTTGGGATGAATGTGTTCGACTTGTAGCGGTGTATTAATTACACCACAGTAAGCGCACTTCCTGTCCCATTTGTTTAGCAAGTATTCACGGATATCGTAGCCCCATAAAACGCCTTGCTGGTATTCAATCCCAGAAATCTCTGGGTTTTCTAATTGCTGTAAGTCAAATCGCACAAGCTCTTGAGCGACAGAAGCAATGGGGGCTAGTTTCATCAATCTAGTCACCCATGTCAGTGTTGTTTCGACACGATGTTGCAAACTTGGTGCCAGCCACCCTTTCGGGCGAGTCCTGTTTAAGAATCTGGCCCGACGATAGCGAGTATGGCGATTCCTCCTGCCTCTACGCAATGAACGGCGAGATTCCAGACTGGCTTTAATAGCTTGTCCTCGGTGTGTTAGCTCTGCACCAAAGATTACGTTTTGTCCTTGTATTAAGGCAATTCCAGTAGTTCGAGAGCCAGGATCTATTTTGAGAGTGATTGGTTTTTGCGGTACTGTTACCTCTACTTTCAAAATTAGCGTGAATGGATACCTTTTAAAAACAGCGGCATTGCCATTAGTTAGCAATTTACGTGCCAATCCTGGGCGGATTGGATTGAGCGGTCGTTTTTTGGTATCAAGTACAAAAACCAAATTAGACATTTAAGTCCTCCCTTATGGGGTAATGTTTGCTTCGTCAATGTTTAAGGTCGGTAACTATCTTAAAAGCACTGGCTTAACCCTTACACCTGTTTAACTTTTAAGTTCTAGAGCAGAAAACTAGCACGCATTTTCTGGTAGGTACTTGAACGCTTACCTTAAACGTAGTGGGCGAACCACTTAGACTGGTCAACTCGGCAATTTCTGTGCCCGCGCTGTCTCGGTACTCCGAGCAGCGCCGGGTGATTGACCTTCTCCAAGAAAGGATGAATCATCATCACAATGGTATAAAATCTTTCGACTCGCTCCTGTGCTTGTTGAATTTTCAGGTTTCATCATCGCTAATCAAGCATAAACGCGAGGTTTGCGAGCGCCAAGAGCTGCACCAATCATTGCCGCTGCCAAACTCAGCAAAGAGCCAAGTAGAAATGACCAAGTAGCTTTAGCTGTATTACCAGCTACATCGCGAACTTGATTTGGGTCTACATTCGGCGCTTGATTGGGTATATTAACGCCGCCCTGTTGTTGTACTTGATTGGCAATTTCTCCAGCATTAGCAGCGGCAGCGCCAACAGCACCCGATATCCCGCTTCCTAATAACCAAGCACTAAGTGCTAATGTAGCTCCCCAAAGAATTGCTGCATTCAAAAATGCTGTTTTCTTGGTCATCGGGCCGCAGCTTTGAGCCATCACCCAACCGCCCAAAAATAGGGAAATCAGCAAACTGATAATCGACCAAATTACGACCCCAATACCAACGGAACCTGCATCCGCCCCTGTTGCACCTGCGGTTAATCCGATCGCCATTGCCAAAGCGCTTAAAATTAGTTGAGTGCCCAGAGCGATCGCAATTCCTGCCAAAATTGGCCCCCACCTCACTTGATCGTGGTAATCCACCAGCGGATTGACGATTGTAGGATCAGTGAGTGGACTGCCCGATCGATCTGGATAAGTCATAAAAGATTAACCCCTGCGTTAAGTCATTTTTTTTCTTGAAGGTAATTTAATTTTACTTAATCATCATTACCAGAATATCTACCGATGGGCATAATATTTTTAACTTAAAAATTCTAAATATCAAAAGTAGTAACTTCGCTCATAAAATGGAAATTTCCTTTAAAAAAAAACCAGCAGCTCGTTTATAGATGCCCTTAACTTTGTAGGATATCCCCTAGTTAAGGTGATCATAAAACCTAATAAATCCTTGTGAGAGTTGCTGGCAGAAACGTTGTAGGTTGGCTCCACCCAACCTACGAATCATTAGATAAATTTATCCCCTTGAGTACAGGAAATATAAATTCATCTACCTAAAGATAGAAAAATATAAAAAAATCTCGCTATCTTGATGATTTTCAATTTGCTGAATCATTCATAAGAAGGAAGTATTAGAACTGATATCTATCTAAAGTAGGTACACAAGTGGATGTAGATAGTACAGGAAACAACAATGTTACTTTACAAAATTGAGGATTTTAATCCCAACTACCGCCAAGCAGCTTTTGATGGCGACGATATCAAAGGGGCGGAGGTGTATGCCGGAAATACCGATGATAAAATGGGCACGATCGATACTGTGCTAGTAGATGAGACAGGACGTTTCCGCTATTTTGTGGTAGAGACTGGTTCTTGGATTTTTGGCAAAAAAGTTTTACTTCCCATCGCTCTTTGTCGCGTTGATGTTAATGGGCGGCGCGTTTACGCTACAGGTTTGCAGAGTAAAGACCAAGTAGAAAAACTACCCAGGTATGAGCATGGGACAGCAGTTGATTACGATTATGAAGAACAAGTGCGGGGTATTTATCGTACTTCAACAGTAGAAGCGTCTGTACCAGTAGAAGCCTCATTACCTTTAGAAGGGCCTGTTCCAGTTTCGAGAACGCATTCAGTCTCGCCTCAAACTCGTAATGCTGCTTATGACCGGGATACCTACACTTACGAGCGAGAGCCCGAATTGTATCAGATGAACGAACAGGATCATCAAAAACTCAAACTGTACGAAGAACGATTAGTTGCAGATAAAACCCGTCGCAAAACAGGCGAGGTAATAATTGGCAAACAAGTTGAAACCAAAACGGTACAACTGGAAGTTCCTGTAGAAAAAGAGCGAGTTGTGATTGAGCACACTACTCCTGAATATGCAGGGAGTCGAGTAACTCCAGATACCGCCTTCAAGCAAGAAGAAATGGCACATTTTGAAATCTACGAAGAAAGTGTGGATATCAAAAAGCAAGCGTTTGTGCGCGAGGAAGTGCAAGTCAGAAAAGAAGTTGAGCAAGATACGGTTGAGGCAACGGAAACTCTGCGTCGCGAAGAGTTAGAGGTAAAAACAGAATCGGATTCGGAGCCAAAAAAAAGTAATCCGCTTTAACTCAGCCAAAGAATATCGTTAAAAATGCAAAAATCAGGAGGAAATTTATTATGTCTACTCGCAGGTATTTACCGTCAATCAGCGTAGCCTTTTTAGCTTTAGCCGTTAGTGTCAGTGGCACTGGTTTTGTGCTAAGTTCCCAGCAAGTTGCTGCTCAACAAGCTAAATCAAAATTTCCTGATGTACCGCCGAATTACTGGGCGCGTCCGTTTATTGATTCCTTAGCTGAAAAAGAGATTGTTACCGGATATGTAAACGGAACTTTTAGACCAAAACAGGTTGTGGATCGGGATGAATTTTCGGCGATGATCCACCAAGCTTTTAATCGAGCAAGCATTAGAAAGATACCCAGTGGAAGTTACTTTAAGGATGTGCCTCAAAACTACTGGGCAGCAACTCCGATTAAAGAAGCTTATGAAACGGGATTTATGAATGATTTTCCCGGAAAGGAGTTTCGTCCGAAGCAGCCCTTGACTAAGGCACAAGCATTAGTTGTGTTAATGAGGGGTTTAAATATGGATTACAATCCCCCTGTTGTCAAAACTGATCAAGCGGCTGTAACTGCAGCCAAGCCAACTCCAGTAAATAAACGTCGAATTGCTAGGAACCGTTTGGCATTTCCCCTGGCAGCGACTGTTTTGATGCAGCCGTTATTACCTGTAGTGGCAAGGCAGCAGCCTGCGGCTGCGCCCGCACCTAAACCGGCTAAGGCTGTTCCACCAACAACGACAAAAGCTGCAACTGCGCCTGCTAAAAATTCGGCATTAGATTTTCTCAATTCGTACTATAAAGATGCCGAGAAACTTCCTAAATATGCGGTTGAGCCAGTGGCAGCAGCGACAAAGGCAAAGATAGTGGTCAACTATCCAGATCCCAGAGTTCTTAATCCGAACGAGTTGCTCAGTCGGGGTAGTGCTACTGCCCTAATTCATCAAGCTTTGGTCAATCAAGGTCAGATAGAACCGCTTCCAGACAAGAATACTGCTAAGTACATTCCTAACAGTCCACGTCGCTAGTTCTCCCCTCAAGATTAACTTTTTTACGCCTGGATTCAATTGACTCGAAACCAGCGATAGCCGTAGGCTTCTAAGGGAATAGAGGGCGAGTCAGCATCGAGAGATTCATAGAGCCGATCGCCAAATAAATCGAACAGATGGCTGTATTCGTGAGATTTGGGCGTAGCGGTACAAGGTTTGTCGGCTAGATTGTGGACAGCAATCACCGTCCTGCCTTGCCAGTCGCAGCAGTGGGCTAACACCGAGGGAGAGTCGGTTTCCAGAATTTGCCACTTGCCCCTACCCAACTCAGGACATTGCTTGCGGATGCTGATTGCACGTTCACTCTAGTAATTCTTTTCGCTGTGAATTTTGGCGTGACAGTGTTTACACAACAATATTAAGTCACTCAACTGTTCTTGGTACCAACCCCTATAAATTAAGTGGTGAACCTGCAAATCTACGCCACTTGCACAATGTTGGCAAAATCTATCTCGCTCTACAACTTGGTTTTTCAATAACTGCCAGTGAGAAGAGTACAAATATTTTTGATAGACTCCCCACTTCCCCCCAGTCGCTAAATCGTTAAGCCTGTCATCATATTCAGCAGACCACTGAGAAATAAAGTCTTCTTCCTCTTCTGGTGTTGGGAGGTAATCGCTTTCACCCAATAATCTTCTTGACTCGTTGTGCATATATTTTAGGAGTGTACGAGCTCGCGAACAAGTTCTTTAAACAACAGCTTGACTGCTTTGGCCGCTACGCGCGATCGCACCAACCGCACCGGTCGGCCGCTGGCTTTTTCCTCGTCCATAATCTCGCCGAGCCGATCGCCGATATCGTTAGCCATGCGAGCACGCTTCACTTCAATTCTGGTAAAAATCCACTGCCAAAGAGCTTTCCGGCATAAATCGCTGCCGCCAACAACTTTAGACTTTTGCAAGTCGCCGCTAGATTCTTGCGACGGTGCGTACCCCAAAGCCTTACAGAATCGGCGAAGCGATAAATGCCGCTTTGTCGGTTTTCCCGATCGCCTGCCTTTGCGAATTTTGATATCGGGTTTGCCGTCAGCAGCGAGGTAATTTTCAAATGGGTAAATCTGACTGAGTAACAAAGCTTCAACGCGGCGGCCAAAACCAAACCGGGCAAATACTTTACGGTACGGTAAGAACTTTGCCTCGCCCACAAGTTTTGACAGCTCAAACTCTAAAATCATTTCTTCCCGCTGCAAGTCGCAGATGCGGGCGGCGTGTTTCCTCAATTCGTTAGTTATCCCCAGTCCGATCGACCGCTCCAACAGCAGATCGTATTTTACCGACTGCCGCTCGCCGCACAACCAACCCCAAAGCAATGGCACTTTTTCACCAGACCGTAGCGATTTAATCAGCGCCGCTTCTGGGAATTGCCAAGCTAAATCTTGTCTGGCGCGGTTAATGATCGGCGATTGCACCCGGTTGAGGTGCGCGAGTCTGAGGACTAGGCGGCGAATTTGTACGATTGTGCGATCGCGCATTTGCACAAATCGGCGCGGCGTGTCGATGTAATCCCAGCCGTAAATCGCAAGGGCGAGCGCGTCGGCATCATCATCTTTATCTGGCAAACCCAGGTGATGCTCACGGAACGAGCGAAGCTCTTTATGCCCGACCAGTCGCACTTCTACTCCCGCCCGTGCCAATTGGGTGCCCCAGAGAATCTGGTAGTTTATCCCGGTCGGTTCCATGATGGCGATCGTGTCTTGCCTATCTGATTCCGATCCAATTAGTGCAAGTAGCTCACTAATCCCGTGCGCTGTAGCCGCGAATTTGTGGAAATTGTAGCGGTAATAAAATTCGCGCGGTTCGTCAATTTTTTGTGATATTAAGCAGCACGAAACCGAGGCTTTGCTAATATCCAAGCCAATAATTTGAGTCATTCCATTTTTTAGGGTGAGGTTTCCAAATCTCGCAGCAGCAGCTTATGAATCACCCAAAGGCCACATGAGCCTACTTCACTCTTAAAGCTTCTAAGTGCGCGAGAAAACAATTAATTGGCGGCGGCCGAGCTTATGAACGTGCAAAAGCCACAACAGCTTGGTTCCATCCGAAAGCCCTAAGCCGCATCCTGTTTAATTGGCGGTTCGGGTTGGAATCGATCCGCGACTCCCCTTAATAAGGGGAGTTTCGGCCGCTGATTCCAAACGGCCATCATCAGGCGGTTTATTCTTGAGTTAATCGATTGTATTCAGATTCAGCAAGCTTGTATTTAGCACTTCCCCCTTTGTTCACTCCCCACAATTCAAAAATTATTTTTGCTTTCCCGTATCCGCGCGCCTTCAATTGCAAAATTCGTTCTAACAAGTCGGAATCCTCCTTTGTTAACGAAATTTGTTCGGAACGTTCTAGTCGTTCCGGCTCTTCACAAGTTAGTGCCATCAAGCGTTCTAGCCGTCCCACATCATCGGAACGTTCCGGCGCGCCGTTCAAAATTTGTTCTGCTTCCTGTTGGCGTTCTTGCTGGGAAATATAAGCAGATGTCGAGATTTCATCAATAACGTCGGCAGTGATTGCGCGCGTTTTTATGGTTTCAATTTCTTCTTGTGCTGAAAGTTGGCGGGCAATGTTTGCCGCTTGTGCGGCGCAAGCAACACCAACAAACAAACTTAATCCTTGTAATGACTTGTGCCAGCCGATGCGCTTGTCAAGTACGGTTAAAGGAGTTAACCACAGAGCAAATGCTGTTCCAGATAATGCAAACATTTTTAAGTGCATAAGAACACCCCAAAACCGATTAACATTACAGCTAATCCACCAATTAACAAAGCTTGAAAATCGGCAACTGAGATTTTAAGCAAATTGCTTACAGAGTAGTCAAGCAACCAACTTAACCCCCAAACAATTGCAACTGCCGCAAGTAAAAACAAAACGACTCGGAGCGCAGATGGGTGCAAAGACGCTAACCAGCCAAGGAAGCTAGCAGCGATGCACCCGCTAAGAAAATAATTAGCCAAGTACATCGCTCGCATTAGTTATTTCCCCCGGTGAGTTTGGCAGTAATGGCGTCAATACGGGTGCGGGCATCGCTGTCTGCTTTGTCAATTCCTAAACCCAGTCGTGCATAACCGGGCCGCAGTCCGTGCAGTTTCCTTGCTAATCCAGCATTGGCCCGCACTTTGCCGAGTTCGTTTTCGGCAACTACTCCCTCGTATTTCCGATGCTCTTTGTGCACTGTCTTATCGGCTGCTTCAATTTTCCCCAGTGCCTTGTAACTCCGTTTTGTGTGCCGAGCGTCCTCAGTTTTTTGCTTTGCCAACTCTTTGAGCTTGTCGGCTTCTTCGCGATCGAAGTAGCGCGGCGACGGCACGACCGGAATCGATCGAATTGAGTCAAAGTTGCCGGGGTTAGTCGGCGAGATGGTGGCTGCGTCGGTCGCTGCTAGCACCTTGGATTTATCTATCGCGTGGTTGCTACCGCTGCTGGTCATTTTTCCAGCGTCAGATTGACCACCGCCAAAAAGTCGTAACTGTAAGCTCATGCTTTGACTCCGATTTTGATGTTGATTTGTACGGGAGGAAGTTGAAAAAGTTTTGAGGGGCTGATGTGCTGAAGTAGAGGGC
>NZ_JAUBTV010000023.1:0-86710 GCF_036705145.1 Microcoleus sp. B5-D4
CGTCCAAAAAGGACGGGCGGGACGCCCATCCCACAATAACAATTAAAATTGTAAGTTATTTAATTCGCGATCCTAAGTACACAGTAGTGTGAACAAACCTGACGGTCAACTGAGTACAGTTAGACTGCAGGCTTCTTTTTCCTTTTTTTCAAAGGCTTTTTATAGTGAGGTAGTTCCACCCCCACTTGCCAATATAGTATCAGAGTATTTCCAGATTATCAAGGGATATACAGAAATAATTGTCGCTTTGGGTACCTACACCCGACGAGCCTTTCATCACGCGGGCGTAATTTATTCGGGGTACTTCGCGCAGCGCTCAGATTAATCCCCTTTAAATATACCGAGGGACTTCCCGGCTGGTAGTTAAAAATTCAATGCGCGACAGCTTACCCCTGCTGAAACCGGGTTTTTTGTCTGGGTGCGTCTAGGACTGTTTTTTTGTTTTCTTTGCCTGCCGGCTGGTTTCGAGATGCCCGACAGCTTATTCGCCGTCTGTTTCCCCATCTTCTAGGAAAAGTTCGGACTCCGGTATCGCTTTAAACACCGGACAGAAACCGTCGGGGGTAACTTTAAAGCCAAACAAAGCACTGGACTGGTTCCAACAGCGCTGGCTGCGATAGTGTTGGCAATTGCCGCAGCATTCGAGGTTGGCCTGAACGGCGCTGCCTTGAAAAAGGAGTTCCCGCTGGGAGATGCCCCGCAGTACCAGTTCTTCGCCTTGCCAGCGCGCTTCTACCAAACCGGTATCGGCAAAATTGGCCCACCGAGGATCGGCTGTAATCGGACTCGGCAAGCTAATTGCTACCTCTGTCCCCAATTCGCTGAGTTCTCCCTCATAGTTAGTTTCTGGGATAGCGGGCTGCAAAAACATTTCCCCGATCGGCAATTCGACAAGTGTTCCTGCCGCCGGAGTGTGCAACTGGTAGCGGTTTCGCAGCTCGTCCAAGTTAGCCAAGTCAGCCAAATATGCAGGGGAACCGTGGAGTAAAATTACGTGCTGGGGGCGCAAATTGTGGATGAGTTGGGTAGTCCCCGGCCCGTCGCAGTGTTCGGCTAGCAGATAAGTTTCGACACTTGTGACTCCAAATTGGGGCCTGTTGCCTAGCCAGTCGCTGACGGGATATCCGGGTTTTTGAGGGGCGAGCAAAATCCAAGGATTTGTGCCATCGGCAACATACAAACCCAAATCAGCTAACTTGTCTGTAATAACAATACAGGGCGTGGCTCCCAATCCGGGGCGTTGTTCGGCAGAGAGCCTGCGGACGCGGGGTTTCACCCTTTCGTCCCAAAACAAAGGTTGGTGCAGAGCAAAATTTTGGACGGCGGTGGGAAATTGGGGTAACAGTTCCAGATAAGCGTCGCACCCGTCGGCGACAGTGCCGTCTACCCAAATATCCAAGTCCCGGCCAGTAAAGTAGTGGTGACTGCGGAGCAGCATCAGCATTTCTTGGCCCAAACCAAGGGCCGGCGCGGGCAGCAGTACCGAGTAACCGTCGGCGATGGCGCGGTGGATGCGATCGGCTAACTGATTTTCTAGTTGTCGGCGGTGAGGGTGGCGCGCCGTGCCGTAACTGCCTTCCAAAATTAACACATCCGGCTTCATGCCCCTGAGTTCTCCCAGGGGCAAACCTTCCACCAAACGAGAATTGGACAGGAAAAAGTCGCCGGTGTAAACCACGGTGTAGGTGCGGTGCGGGGCGGCATAAGTCAGCAGCACAGTCGCCGCTCCGGGCAAATGACCCGACGGGAACAACTGCACGCTCAGTCCTGGGCGCACTTCGAGCGGCGACTGCCAGGGCAGTCCCTGACAGAACCGGGACTCTGGCTGTTGAGCCAGTTCTGGCCAGTTGAGCGGTAGCAGTCGCGCTGTCACTTCGCTGGCGTAAATTGGCAAGTGGGGGAAAGATTGATGGAGCGCTAGCAAGCCTCTGGCATGATCGGAGTGGGCGTGGGTACACACCACAAAATCGGCTGGCAGCGATCGATTTAGTGTCGCTGATAGCGGTGCAATATCCTCTATACCGCAGTCGAGTAAAATGCGGTGCGGCCCCATTCGGACTAGCAGACAGACCCCTTCCTGTGCGTGGCCTGCGCCGTAAGGTAAACAATCGAGATCCATCACTGCGGTTAGCTCCCTGCTTTGCACGCAACTTGCAGTATCGCCACATTTAAACATTGGTTGCGACTGCATTCATTCGATCGAGTTCAGTCTCGGACGCAGAAACCGGGTTTGATGAACGAAAACACTTTGTTGCCGCCCTCGCTCCCGGTAAAAAAACCCGGTTTATCTAAAGTTGTGGTGCGTAAGCCCTGGAGTTAAATGTTTGCTCCAAGGCTCCGGCTCTCGTGCAAGGAAAGTAATTGCACTTAAGATTTGATGCAGCGCCAAGAAAGCGATTTTCCGAAGGCATTGGCCGGACGGGCATTCGGCCTTCGACAAAGTTCATGCTACTGGTTCTGGCATCAAAAGTTACATTTTATTGCACCATGTAAGAGTAGTGAACTCGATCTCATATTCTGAGTTTTAAACCTTTTTTCACAATTTGCGCCTGCTAAAAGCTAGTCTTTTTTATGAGAAGATTTTAATTCAGATGGCCAAAGATCTTGATAAAACTTTACAATTCTTCATTTTTAGGGGTGAGGGCGGTGTATAGTCCAATCAGAAAAACGGAGAACCAGCATCGTGCTAGCTAACTCCTTTTGTCAGGGCAGAGAGAGACTTTATGAGTGTGATCGCTTTCTTTGTAAAAGTTTGATACATTCTTCTAAGCAAACCTTGTGGCTATCGAGGAGAGAGTTTAAATGGCTTTTTGACCCCGCCCAAAAACGGATATAAGTTTCCGACAGGAATCGCCCGCAGCCCAAAGTTTTAGACTCTTGTTCAAGCTCCAGATTCATCTGTAGAGTAAATCTCAAATCGTTCGACTGAGGGCGACTCGACGGCTCACCCAACGTCTCGCCGAAGTCTCAAAACTCAAATCTAAAATCGGCTGACTGCCCCATAATAGGTTTGTTTACTCCGCTCCTTGACTAGGGGACAAAACGATGTGTTTTTTTGTTTTACCCCAAACATAGCCAGATCAATCCCCCGACAATGGAGGATATTTATTCTGTACAAATCCCACTAACTTGCCACAAATAATCTCAGGTCTATGAGTCTCCAACCAGTCGGTAATCTTCGGTTTTTTATCATTTGGGTATTTTTTGGGGTGGGGGTTTTTGAGTTGTTTGTCAGCTAAGCCGTGGTGGCTTAAACAGAGTGTAATAGCTGGGTTTTAACTAACAGCCGGGAAGTCCCGGGCGTATATTTAGAGGGGATGTATCGGAGTGCTTGCACGGAGTACCCCGAATAAATTACCGAGCGTGATGTCCAGAAGCGTCGGTCGTCGCGGACGAAGACCGACAATTATACACCGGGAACACATGACTGCTAATATACCTCATAATTGTTGAAAAAATTCTTAACTCTCGCAGGAAATCTGTTTCCAGATTAACAACTTGCAACAGACTTATATTGTTTACGAATTTTGATTATTTCTTGTTATCAGTATTGCAATTGTGAGAGACGCCAACTATACTATGAAAAGGTCGAAAAAGGAAGTTTCTGAGGCAGCTAACTTACAAATACCGCCTTAAACCCACAAAAGCTCAACTAACAACCATTACAACACACCTAGAGCTTTGCCGTAGGCAATACAACTACCGACTAAGTGAAAGATTTAGATGGTGGGAGTCAACGAGAACGCCTATTAACGCTTGCCCTCTGACTGCATCCATAGTTCCTATTGAGGAAATCTATCAAAATATCCCTTTGATCAGGGTACAAACTAGAGATGGCAGAAAAAAAGATGAATTGGGTAATCCTTTAACGAAAAAGGGTGATATTTTCTCAAACGTTGAAGGCGGTTATGTGCAATGGCAAACCATACAGTTAGCTGACTTAAAAAATACCAAGAAGCTATTGCCTGATTATAAAAGCCTAGATTCTCAGGTTTTGCAGGATGTGGTTAACCGAGTGGAAACTTCCTTTTCAAATTTTACAACACCAGATAAAAACGGTAATCGTAGAGGTAAACCAAGATTCAAAGATTTCCCTTACTACAAATCTTTTACTTACCCTCAATTAGATAATCTCGATATTATCAAGGATGAGCAAAATAGGATTTGTATTGACCTCAAAAAAATAGGTCAAGTCCCGATGGTTTTTCATCGTCCAATACCGACAGGTTTCAAGGTTAAGACCGGAACGGTTATCAAAGAAGCAGATGGGTGGTATATTTCCCTAACGCTAGAACATAAAACGGTTCCCGTAACGGTTGCAGAAATTCAACCGACCGAAGAAAACAGTCTCGGTATTGACTTGGGAATCACCAATTATGTCTATCTTTCCACGGGCGATAGAATCGAAAACCCTAGGTTCTTAAGGAAATATGCTGAGAAATTAGCAAGAGTTCAAGCGAAGCTAGTTAATAGGGTTAAGGGTTCTAAACCTTGGCAGAGCATCAAGAGTAAGATTTCTAGGCTTCATCAATTTGTAGCCAGGGCGAGACGTGATTTTCAGTTCAAAACAGCACAGGAACTATTTGGTGAATGTGATGTTTTAATAATTGAAGATTTGAGCATTAGGAATCTGACTAGACGCGCCCAGCCTAAGACTGATATTGAGAATGGCAATTGGGTTTATTTGCCAAACGGTCAATCAGCTAAAAGTGGTTTGAATAAATCAATGCTTGATGCGGCTCACGGTCAATTTGCTACTGTCCTCAAATATGTTGCTGGGAAATTGGGCAAAAGCGTTTTATTTGTTGACCCCAAGGGGACTTCTCAACACTGCTGGAATTGCCTCAATAAAGTACCTAAAGAACTGTCGGAGCGATGGCATTCCTGTCAATGCGGAGAATCTTTAGATCGAGATGAAAATTCAGCCCAACTTATCAAAAAGATTGGACTAAATTACGAAAGTGGCGGGGGAACTTCGTCACTCAAAAAAGCCTTTGCGAAAAAGGAAAAAGAAGCCTGCGGTCTAACTGTACCCAGTTGACCGTCAGGTTTGTTCACGTCAAACATCACATCGTAGTTCTCGAAGAGTATCGTTGGAGTTGTGCTAGATTCCAGTTTTTTGACTGCCGTCAGCAAATGACTGCTGCGCTTTGCACAGATTCTAGATAACTGGCTGAGCGTCGTCGTTCTGCCAATTTTAACCTAGAGATACCAGTAGTTTCTAGAGCTTAGTTTATTAACGAATGAAGGATGAACTGACTTGTTTAGCCTGCTGAATCTCGGTATTTATAGCCTTTATTAAACATTATAAGTGAATAATATTGCTTCAATTAACGTGCTATGAATGGGACTATATCAACTCATTTATTTCGATTAAATAAGTAGGTAAAAATATAGCTAATGTGGGTCGAGGGTAGAACTAAAAAAGTGTGTTGTATAGGATGTATCCTTAGCTCAAACGAGCAACACAAGACGTAAAAGGTATTTGTTTAGGCACAATTTTACATATTATTTATTTTAGTTTTTAAAAAATAGTGTTTAATGGGCTGCATCTATATTCTAACAAAGGGCTTGGGATTGTTATAGAATAATTACTAATTGCGAAAGTTTTAAGGGCGAGAGTGTTTAATTGTTTGGTATGTTTTAGAGAATAGTACCCGATCGCAATTAAAGCTGAAATGAGGGGCGATCGCACAAACCGGGTTTTATCAAAAAATCGGGTTTTTAGATTTGGTATTAATGGGGAGACTGGGGATGGCGCAGACGGCCAATAACGCCTGCAATTGACACGGGCATCGAGGTGCGAAGGTTTTCGCTAAAAAATATTATGTAGGAAAAAAACTTGACATCAGCGGGTCATCGAAAGTAAAAATAAATAATAGCCATAACAAAATGAGGCTTTATGTTTGATTCGCGATCGCGAATCTCGGCAAGTATGGCATTGAGAAGTTGCTATCCCCTAAAACAATTTCTGCTAAAATACATCCGGTAATATACGGAGTATCTAGGATTTTTTCGCAATCTAAAATCTAAAATCTAAAATCTAAAATGGCAACAGCTATTCTTGAGCTGGAAATCTCCAAACTCCCGCCAGAAATTACGGTTGAGGAGCCTTACAGCAAAGCCTTGATTTTAATTCGACTGCACGGAAAACCGATCGGTCAAGCTCTTTTGCCCGTAGTCGGAGGCCGCCTTGGCGGTGACGAATTACGGGAAACACTGATGAAGGCTGCTGGTGACAACTTGTGGAAAAACTGGCTCTACGACACTCTAGAATGGGATGAGCGGGGGCCAGTGGAGGCATTGCCGATCGCCACAGTAGCAGTTTGCACGCGCGATCGCCCGGAAGATTTGCGGCGCACTCTTGACGCGCTGATGCAGCTCCCAGACGAGGGTCAGGAATACTTAGTAATTGACAATTGTCCCAGCACGGACGCTACCAAGGAATTGGTAAAAAATTACCCACAAGTCCGCTATGTGCGCGAAGACGTACCAGGCTCCAGCGCTGCCCGTAACCGAGCTTTACGCGAAGCTAAACACGAATTCGTAGCGTTTACAGATGACGATGCTGCCCCCGATCCGAACTGGCTGCGATCGCTCTTGTGGAATTTTAGCAATCCGCGAGTGATGTGCGTCACGGGGCTGGTGATGCCCTTGGAACTGGAAACCGAAGCCCAAGAATGGTTTGAGTGGTACAGCCCCCACGGGCGGGGATTTGATCGCCGAGTTTTTGATGGGGCCCAGTGCAATCCTCTGATTGTGCATCTTGTGGGAGTTTCGGCGAGTATGGCTTTGCGGAAAAGTTCGATCGACTACATTGGCCTGTTTGACGAAGCTTTGGGGGCGGGAACACCCACGGTGGGTGGCGAAGACTGTGAACTCTTTGCCCGCATTTTGCGCGCTGGTTACTGCATTGTCTACGAGCCGAGAGCATTGAGCTGGCACCGCCATCGCCGCACTTGGGAAGAATTGCAAAAAACGCTCCGAGGCTACGGAATCGGAGTCTATGCTTTCTGGACGCGGATGTTTGTAATCAACAGAGAATTCAGTGTGCCTCTATTAGCTTGGGGATGGCTGCGGTATAAGCAAATTCCTGAATTAATTGCTTCTTGGCGAAAGCAACCGGATGCGGTTCCGAGGGATTTGCTGTGGGCTCAATTCCGGGGCTGCATTAGCGGGCCGAGGGCTTATTTTGCTTCTCGGAAGTTGTTACAAAAAATTAAGGGGAGCAATGAATAGGGATTTTTAGATTATTTTTAACGGCAGATGAAGGGAGATGAAATGCAGATGAAGTTAATTGTTGTAATGTAAATATGGAAAATCTAACAGTTAGCATAATTATTCCTAGCCACAATCGAAGTTCTTCGCTGCGGCGGGCTTTGGATGCTTTGCACTCGCAGACTTATCCGATCGACCTGATGGAAGTTATTGTAGTGGCAGATAGCTGCATTGACGATACTTTGGCAATGCTACAAGACTACAAAGCTCCGTTTAAACTGCAGGCGATCGAGGTAAATTGCCGAAGTGCTTCCATCGCCCGCAATACGGGAGCGGCTTCGGCTACCGGGAAATTGCTGCTGTTTCTCGACGACGATATCGAAGCGCTGCCACCTTTGGTGGAAAGCCATGCGCGGGTTCACTCTTTGCGTCCGGGAGCGGCTGTCATGGGCCCCTATCCGCCTAAGTTGCACGGAGGAACTACGTTTTTTGACGTGGAAGTGCGCTCGTGGTGGGAAGAGAAGTTTTATCAGATGAGCCAACCTGGTCACCGATTTACTTATCAAGATTTGCTCAGCGGTAACCTTTCTTTGGATGCAGAACTGTTTGCTCGTCTCAATGGGTTTGATTCGGCTTTTGGGAACTGCGGCGGAGAAGATTACGAGTTTGGGATGCGTTTGCTGAAAGCTGGTGTACCTTTTGCTGTAGCGGGGGAGGCTGTGGGCTATCATTACGAACACGAAACTAATAATCTCGATCGCTCTTTTGGCCGATGTCGTCAGGAAGGGCGATCTGATGTTTTAATCGGCCGCCGACACCCCGAACTCAGACCGACGCTGCAAATAAAAGACTACGAAACTCCTGCTTTTTTGGTAGACAAGATTGTGGTAGCGATCGCGTTTTTCTGGCCGGCGGTTATGGATTGGCTGGCTGTGGGAGTCAGGAAATCTCTGGATTTGCTGGAAAGCTTGGGGATGCGGGGAACTTGGCGGTGGTTGCGGGCAAAATTGCGCGGTTATTGGTATTTGCGGGGTGTGATTGATGAGCTAAAAAGTCGCTCTGCTATTTCTAGTTTTATGCAAGGAGGCCCGGCCCGTGCTGATTTGGGCGGATATGAAATTAACATTGATTTGCAGCAAGGTTGGGAAGTGGCAGAAAGTCTGCTGGATGCGGAACGACCTGCTGGGGTTTACCTGTATTACGACCAACTAGCAGTCGGCCATATTTTTCCGCAAGCAGGCGCGGAACCGCTGCGAGGCGCTCACTTGCGATCGATTCTGGCGCTTCACTTTGCTCAACCGCTGGCTGGGGCGATCGCGGTTAACGGTATGCCCCGCACTGCTGAAACGCTTGAAGAAAAACCTTTAGTTGCTTTTGAAAGTTACGAGTTAGCAATTAATAACTAAGTAGGTAGGTGCAAATAAACATTACATGATTCGGGCAGATGAGTGCCTTCACCTTATGGCTTATATCTCGTTATCCTTAGCTAAACCAGCCCGTAGAAGATATTTTTTTCGTGCAGATATACTGAATTCGGGGAAGTTAAACCAAAAACTCAAACCTCAAAAGTTGGAAATTGGGAAATTGCAACCCCCAACTTAAAAGCCAAAACTCAAAATTTTTCGATCGAGTTACCGTTGCAAAATTTTACGGAGCAAGTTATGGCAATAAAAGTGATGGAAATTGAGTTTACCGAACAGATTAATCCGATTCGGCAACTCGAACAATACGAAGCAGTTCGCATTTTAGTTCGCTACCGGGGACGGCCTCTGGGCTGGGCTTCTGTTAGTAACAATCCCTGGGAGCAAACAATTTCCGCTGAGAGAGTGCGGCAAACAATTGTGGATCAGTTAGGAAAAGAGTTGGTGCGATCGACTTTAGGAGAGCAGTTCGGCGCTGTTTCTGAAGCAGTGGCGGATCGCCACCTGCCGTCCATTAGCGTTGTCATCTGCACGCGCGATCGCACAGATTTGCTCAAAGGCGCTCTGGAAGCTCTGCTCGCCCTCGACTATCCGCACCGCGAAATTATCGTTATAGACAACGCTCCTGCAAACAGCAGCACGGCTGAATTCGTCGCGGCTGCGCCGGTACGCTACGTCAAGGAAGAACGGCCCGGATTGGACTGGGCGCGCAATCGCGGGATCGCGGAAGCGCGGCATGAGATTATTGCTTTTACTGACGACGACGTGCGGCCCGATCGGGGTTGGCTGCGGGGTATTGCTGCGGCGTTTGCTGACCCGGAAATTATGGCAGTTAGCGGTTTAGTCGCGCCGGCGGAACTAGAAACAGAGGCTCAAATTCAATTTGAACTCCGCTACGGGGGAATGCTGCAATACCTCGACAGTTTTAAATTTGATGGTAGCAAGCTCTCGACGCGGGAGTTGCTGTGGGCGAGCAAATACGGCGTGGGGGCGAATATGGCTTTCCGGCGGCAAGTTTTCGAGGCTGTGGGCAATTTTGACGTTGCTCTCGATGTGGGTACTGCGACTTGCGGTGCTGGGGATATTGAGATGTTTCATCGGATTCTGGCGAAGGGATACTCGACTTTTTATGAGCCGAGAGCTTTTGTGTGGCATCGGCACAGACGCAGCGCCGAGGCTTTGAGCCGGCAGTTACAGGACAACGGGCGCAGCTTTGGGGCTTTTTTACTGACGTGCGATCGCAACCGCACTGTGCCGCGCTGGGAAATTTGGAAATTTGCTATGTTTCAGTGGCTTGGTTGGTGGCTGGTGCGCCGCTTGGGGGTTCCGGGTTTGCTGCCGCGCAAGTTGGTAGTCAGCGAGTTGCTGGGAGCTCTCGACAGTCCTTTTGCTTACAGAAAAGCGCAGTTGCAGGCGCAGAAGTTAGCTGAGATTGAGCCGGAAGAGCAGCTACAGTCGGAACCTGAGCAAGTCGCCGGAGGTGTGCGATGAGAAGTGTTCCAAGGGTGGGTTACAGGCGCAAAATCGCTCATTTCTTCGATTTGCTGCGGGTGTTGGTCGATCGCGATATAAAATTACTTTACAAGCGATCAACTTTGGGGATTGCTTGGACTTTAATCAATCCGCTGTTGCAGTTAGCTGTATTTTCATTTGTATTTCGTTCTGTTGTACCGATTAACGTTCCGAAATTTTCTTCCTTTGCTTTCAGCGGTTTGTTAATCTGGAGTTGGTCTCAAACCGCATTATTTCAAGCAACGGGATTAATTACCAACAATAAAGCGCTAATCAGACAGCCTAATTTTCCCACGGCAATTTTGCCGGTAGTCACGACTATGACGGGGCTAATTCACTTTCTGTTAGCTTTGCCGGTGTTAATTATCTTTCTGGCAATTGATGGAGTTCCGCCGAGTGCAGTGCTGTTTGTGTTGCCGCTGCTGATGGCTATTCAGTTTATTTTGACTGTCAGTTTGGCTTACCCACTCGCAGCTTTGAATGTCACTTTTCGCGATACTCAGCACACTTTGGGCGTAGTTTTGCAGATGCTGTTTTACCTGACTCCGATTTTCTACGACCTCAACAGCGTACCGAAACAATTTCAGCCTCTTTATCAGTTGAATCCTATGGTGCCACTGCTGGGAGCTTACCGCGCCATACTGCTCAAAGGTACGCAGCCGGATTGGCTGGCGCTGTTAATTCTTAGCTTGGTTGTGGCTGCTCTTTTGCCGATCGGACTGGGAATTTTTAGACGGCAAAGCAATACTTTTGTGGAGGAATTGTAAATGCGTCAAGCTATTGTTGTCAAGGGTTTGGGGAAACGTTTCAACCGCTATTCTGCCGATCGACCTTATACGATTATGCAGGCCGCTTTGGCGGGTTTTCGGCAGATGAAACCGCAGGCGACTTTTTGGGCCCTGCGGGATATCAATTTCACTGTTTCTCCCGGCGAAATGCTGGGAATTCTCGGCAAGAATGGCGCGGGAAAATCGACGCTGCTGCAACTTGTTGGCGGTATCGGCCATGCTCAAGAAGGAACTATTGAAGTTAATGGCAGAATTGGTGGTTTGTTGGATTTGGGTGCGGGTTTTCACTGGGATTTAACGGGCAGAGAAAATGTGTTTGTGGGTGCGGTGGTGGCCGGTTTGACTCGTCGGGAAGCGGCCCGCAGGTTTGATGATATTGTTGAATTTGCGGAATTGCAACAGTTTATTGATAGTCCGCTGCGGACTTACAGTACCGGGATGCAAATGCGGCTGGCTTTTTCGGTGGCGGTACACACCGATCCAGAAGTGCTGTTAGTTGATGAACATTTGTCGGTTGGTGATGTGGCTTTTCAAAATAAATGTTTGAACAGAATCACGGAGTTTAAGAATCAAGGATGCGCGATTGTTTTGATTTCTCACAACGCGGCGCAAATTCATAAACTGTGCGATCGGGCTTTGTGGCTGAAATCAGGTGAAATCGTGGCTTACGGGGAACCAGAAGTGGTAGTCGGTCAGTATTTGTCGGAAATGCGCCCAGCAACCGAAAAACGCACTCCCATGCGTCCTCCTGAAGTGACGAGTACGGGTTCGCAACTGCGAATTAATGACAATCGATTCGGTTCTTTAGAAGTAGAAATTACGGATGTTAAAGTGTTGCCGGATGAGGAGATAAACAGTGGTGATCCTATTACTGTGGAAATTAATTATTCTGCCCCGAAGCCAATTTCGGCTGCTATTTTTGGCGTGACAATCAGCCGGGAAGACGGTCAAAGTTGTTTTGAGACTAATACTAATCAAATGGGCAGATTGCTGCCACTGGCGGAAGGTAAAGGCACAATCCGCCTGCACGTAGACAGGTTGGATTTAGGCAATGGTCAGTATTACGTGAATGCTGGGGTTTACGAGAAGAGTTTGGCTTACGCCTATGATTATCATTGGCACCTTTATCCGCTGTACGTGCGATCGACTGTAAGCCAAAAAACGATTCTTTGTCCGCCCTACCGCTGGGAATTTGATGGCAAAATGCAGGTGGCGGATTTACCACAACCAGCCGAGAAAGTTCACGCCTTGAATAAGGATAATCCCGCCTATGCCCAGATTTCGACTCAGTTGGAAAATAAACAGGAACCAGATTTTTTAATTATTGGCGCTCAAAAGTGTGGCACGGAACCTCTCTCCGGCTATCTCGCAAATCACTTGCAAATTCTCAAAGAAGGTTCCCGCGAAATTCACTTTTTTGATTTGAATTTTGAGCGGGGCGTTGATTGGTACAGCAAGCAGTTGACTCGCAGTGTGGCGGGTGAAAAGGTGTTGCTGTGGGAGATGACTGCTTACTATATTTATCATCCATTGGTTGCCGAGCGGGTTTACAAGTGCTTCCCGGATGTTAAGCTAATTGTAATGCTGCGAAACCCGGTAAAACGAGCTTGGCTGCACTATCATTTAGAAGTGGCGATCGGCTGCGAAAAGCTGGATTTTGAAAAGGCGATCGCTTCCGAGCCCGATCGCCTAAAAGGTGAAATTGAAAAGCTCAAAGCTGATCCAAGTTATTACAGTTTCAACCACCAACATTATTCTTATTTGTCGCAAGGAATTTATGTTGAACAAATCAAGAATTGGCTCGATTATTTTCCGAGAGAACAGTTGCTAATTCTCAAAAGCGAAGATTTTGAGGCAAATACCGACAAAGTTGTTTCCGAAGTGTTAGATTTCTTGGATATTAGTGCGAGTGCTGTCAAAGAATATCAGGGTAATAATACTGAAGATTACAGTAATATGCCTGCGGAAATCGAACCAGAATTAACCAATTATTTTAAGCGTTACAATCAGGAGCTTTCCGATTTGTTGAAAGAAGATTTTACTTGGAGTTAGGATGTTTTTGAAACCGCAGATGAACGCGGATTAACGCGGATAAATACGGTAAAACATAATTCCTGTAGGGGCGGGTTCGCCAACCATATTTCAGTTTTACCAACAATCTAGATAAACCCGCCCCCACCCAACGAAAGAAATTAGATCGCCCGTTAATCAATAGAAAATCTAACAATGAAACGCATATTTCTCGTAGGAGCGCCTCGCAGCGGCACAACAATTCTTCAAAGCTTATTAGCCGCTCATCCCGAAGTTATTTCTTTTCCAGAATCTAAGTTTTTTCACTATTTGCTGTACGATCAGTTTGCAGGAAAGTTGCCAGGTAGAATGGAAGCTTTTTTTAAGGATGAGATTAAACGTCCTGAACTTTTGAAAGATTTTGATGACAGCCAAACTGTGGAAGCTAAAGCTAGTTGGTTTGTGAGAGTTTTGGATGGTTTGGCTGCTGAACAAAAAAACAGCGTTTGGTTGGAAAAAACGCCGGAACACATATATTTTATTGATGACATAGAGCGCTTTTTGCCGGATGCGAAATTTATACATATTTTGCGAAACGGTATGGATACAATAGCTTCTATGTATGATGCTACTAGGAGTTTCAACGAATTGTGGGGCGCGGGTTGGGATTTAAACCACTGTATCAATCGCTGGGAACACGCGATGTTAACTAGCAACAAATATATTAATAAATCCAATCATATATTAGTTAAATATGAGGAGCTTTTAGATAACAAAACACAAATTCTAGGAGAAATTTGTAACTTCATGGGCATTGAATATGACGGTACAATGCTTGTTAACTATCAAGAAAAAGCGGCGAAGCTCAGTTTAAATCTACCTTGGCACAAAGGAATTGAGAGAGATGTCAAAAGTAGTAACGTTCACAAGTATCATAAAATTTTCACTCGAAATGAAATCAGATATATTTTAGATAAAATTCAGCGAGTCCAAGGTGAAATTGCCTGGAAAGTTGCGGTGGAAGTGAGCGAACCAATTTCGGATATTTACGCTTGGCAAATATGCGATCGCCTGTGCTGTACGATCAAACTAGAAGGAATTCAACTCGGTATTATTGAATTGCCGATTTGCGATGGTATGGTGGCGGCTTCGGTGTTGGCGGATGCGGTTGCAGCCCAGTTTGCTTGGCCAATTCTCGATCACTTCTTTCAACGCAATCGCTGCGAAAAAGGCAATAAATTGTGGGAAACTTTGCTGGAACCATTGCACCATAAACATGACTGGAGGCTATTTCTGCAAGAATTATGGGGGCGTCCGCATTGGCATTTGCAGGATTTCTACAAACCAGAAATAGCAGAGGATGTCCCAACAATTACCCTCGAAAAAGATTTGATTGTCTTAGAAATTAGCGAGGAATTTGCTAATATAAAAGTTGACCTTTCTGAAATAGACGTGCTGGTGAAAGTAGGCGGCGTTGCTGTCGGTATTGTCACTGTTGCGGTGGAAAATAATTTTGTTTCGGCTCAAAAATTGCGATCGACAATTACTCGAAATATGGGTTTTGAGTTGTGCGTCGCCGCCGTGCGAGAAGCTTTGCTGGGAAAACCACTCAACGGCAAGCAATGGCTACGAGCGCGCTTAGCCTCTTGTGCTCAGCAAAGGTCTAATTTGCCCGACTGGTTGAATGCACCGGGTGCTGGGGGCATTTATCCCCCAAATGCGGTGATGTTCGGCAGGCGATCGGGTGCGATCGGGACGAGTGTCAGCCGTCGCGCCTCACTCCCGGCGGCCGCGCTGCCGGAAATCGAGTCAGCCGCGGCAATCGCTGGGGAACCGACAATGCAAATTCCCCAAGAAAACGAGTTTCCAAAGCAAGTATTTTACGCACCGGAAATCATTGGCTCAAAATCTTCTTATCGGGAAGTTTCTCACTCGGTGAAACCTCAAGTTTTGGACAATCATCGCGTTACAAAAAAACTCCCGATTCTCTCCTACCGCCGCATTTCTCCTGACGGTTTAGACGCAGTTACTCCCCAGATTTTTGAACAACAGTTACACAATCTCAAAAATCTGGGTTATTACAGTGCGAGTTGGGAAAATTGGCGAAACGCGAAACTGGCTAAAACTCCTTTACCCGGTAAAGCTATATTGATGACATTTGACGGCGGCTATCTCGACTTTTTCCAATATGCTTGGCCTCTGCTAAAACGCTTTGATTTTACAGCAACTGTTTTTCTTGTAGCGGAGTCAATAGGAAAGACAAATAGTTGGGAAAAAGCCGAATTTGAAGAAGTGCAGTTAATGGGATGGCCGGAAATTTTGCAACTGCGGGATGCAGGAATTGAATTCGGTTCTATGTCTGCTACTCATCAACCTTTGACTGCATTGTCGCCGACAGAAATTGTGCGGGAGGCAGCCAAATCCCGTGCTATCTTGGAACGGGGATTAGAGAAACCTGTTAAATGTTTTGCCTATCCTTACGGGGATGTCGATCCCATTGTAGCGCATTTAATTGGAGCGAGTGGATATACTTTTGGTGTATCCTATACATTAAATTTTAGCAGTTTTGACGATTCTTTATTGTCGCTGCCGCGCATTCAAGTCACCGCAGAAAATGCCTTAAGATTAGCTTAGTAAGGTACGTCAATCGATTTTAGATTTTAGATTTTAGATTTTAGATTAAAGGATTGAAGCATTGACTTGCGCGAGATAAATACGTTCGGCAAGTTTCATTGGATACAGGTTTTTTATTCCTGGGTACTGAGTCTGCGAAGGAATGAATCACGTGGCGGGTATCCTGGATGCTTTCGGTCAATCAGCCAAAATTTCTCCTAAACTAACAATCTCTCAACGGACGCACCTTACAAGTGAAATTTCTCAATCAATCCCTTGATTTTTCTCTGCAAATAACCGCCTAACCCTCTGGAAATTTTCTCGAATTTATAATAAAATAAAATATCCATAACATCTTCAGTTTTCATATACTTTAAATAAGAAATCATTTTATCGGTTAGTTCATCATTAACATCATCGATATACTTTCTCACCGCCAACCTTTCCGAAATATTCCATTTCCGATCAAACTTGCGGTGCATTTCCGTCTCATAATCCCGAAAATCTGAGATTTTCCCCTCCAAATACCTTTGAATATATTTCCCCGCGATTTGGGCACCATCCATCCCGTGTCTAATCCCTTCGCCACCCAAAAAATTTACTGTCGAAACACTATCGCCGATCGCAATTACATTATTTTCTTTCCAATAAATATCCTTCAAGCCGCGACTGTACTTCAGCGTCGAACCGTGTTTGTCAATAATTTTATAACTTTTAGACTTCAGATATTCATCAATCAGTAAATCAATATATTTTTTCAGCGGTGACAAATGCCTCACCGTTTTCGGATCTAAAAAAATGCGCCCCGCACCAACTTTCAGCCTGTTTTGTTCCATTGGGAATATCCAGGAATAACCCTTCGGCATCCATTTATCGCCCAAAAAGAAGATTAAATCACCGCTGTATTTATTGTAAACTTCTGGCTCAACTTCAATTAAATATTCGATTCCGGTTCCCGACAAAAAATCGGGCTTATCATTCTCTTTTTCGTACATAATCGCCCTAGCAAAGCCAGTAGCATCAACCAATACTTTCGTGCTAACTGTGATAAGTTTACCGTCGGATAACTGTTTAAATTCGACTGTTGTTTCGCCGTTTTCTTGTGAGTCTCGAATGTAGCGATAACCAAGCCAAACTTCACCGCCAAATCCCTCAACTTCGCTAGCCAAAAATGCTCTAAATTTAGCAAAGTTGAGAACAACTCCCAAGCTTTCGGGAGACTCCCAAGTTTGACTGACTTTGCTAGTTTCAATAGTAAGTTTGTGCCAAAAACTGCCGATAACGGATTCAGGTAAATCGAATTTAGAGAGGGTTTCTAGAGGTGTAGCGGCGCTAGAAAAGTCATTTTTATAAAAATTGTCGTTTTGCTCTGCCAGCAAGACTTTGTGACCGGATTGGGCTAGGATTCTCGCACAGTGACCGCCTGCAGGGCCTGCTCCTACTATTACTATGTCAAAACTTTTTAAATTCATTTTGCTTTTAATTCGCTTCCAATGTCAAAATACCCGCAGACATATCAACTACTAACCGCCGAGTTTTCAGCCACTGGCGACCTATTAAAATTTCCGGTACTCCGTCACCCACATGAACGGGAATGTCAAATTCTTGCTCATCTATGCGTACTTTTCCTGCATAAAGATCGAAATCAAATTCTCCCTTTGCTGTCCGCATTTCTTGTCGCCTAATATAAATCCAATCAAGTCCCTCGAAATCTTGCTCGTCCATTGCTAACCAGCCCGAAAAACCTGTATCGAGCAGAGCATCAACAGGTAATTCTAAGCCGTTATTAGCAATCAATTCAACTTCAAAAAATAGCTCGTCCTCATCACCAAATCTTCCTTCAATCATATTGAGCCGCACGTCCCTGTATTGTTGATGCGGAAAAGGTAGGGGATAGCATTTGGGTGTTTCTGGCGGCACATTTTGGTAGCCGCCATATCATCCTTGTCGATAAAATATTCCCCGCTATCAGGTTCAACCGCCATGTACCAGTTGTAGTGAGTGTCAATTAATTCTGGTTTAAGGCGATCGAAAATTACTTTGCAACGCTTGCGAAATGCCGCTCTTTCGGCTCGCCACTGGGCTTTTTTTTCTTCGGACCACTGAATCTCTGGGAACAATCTTCCCCGCCGAACGGTACGATTTGGTTTCACGTTAGTCATTATTATTTCTCCCTTATCCTCAAATCTTCCTTCAATCATGCTGCTCTTTCACTGTCATAGATCGAATCAAGAGTAAGGTGCGCTAGGCGCACCCTACGATTCTAGCTAATTACACGCTAACAGGAGACTGTTTGCGGCTGAAGGTTGCTAAGATACGATCGCACATTTGCGATGGATTTAATCCCAAACTGGCAAATGATTGTTCAGGCGTTGCATGATCTACCAATGTATCGGGTACACCCAACCGCATCACTGGAACAACAACATTATTGTCCAACAAAGCTTCGGCTACTGCTGAACCGAAGCCTCCCATCAAACAGCCTTCTTCCATTGTGACAACTTTGCCGATTCGCTGTGCTAAAGGCAAGATTAGTTCGGTGTCCAAAGGCTTGACAAAACGCGCATTGATGACAGTTGCTTCAATACCGTGCTCGCTCAGCATCTCGGCAGTTTGCATTGCCGGATAAACCATTGAACCATAACCCAAAATCAGCACATCGTCGCCGTTGCGGAGAATTTCGGCTTTGCCGATCGGCAATTCTTCCCAACCTTCCTCCATCAAAGGCACGCCGTAACCGTTGCCGCGCGGGTAACGCATGGTGATCGGGCCGCTGGTGTGGTTGATTCCCGTAACTATCATCCGCTGCAATTCTGCCTCATCTTTTGGTGCCATAACTACCATATTTGGCAGGCACCGCAAGAAGGCAATGTCGTACATTCCTTGGTGAGTTGGGCCGTCAGCACCGACAATGCCGGCGCGATCCAAACAGAAGAAAACGGGCAAATTTTGGATACAAACATCGTGAATTATTTGGTCGTATCCCCGCTGGACAAATGTCGAGTAAATTGCCACAACTGGGCGCATTCCTTCGCAGGCTAAACCAGCGGATAAAGTCACGGCGTGCTGTTCGGCAATCCCGACATCAATGTACTGTTTAGGCAGTTTTTCATGAAGTTTATCCAGGCCTGTTCCGGTTGCCATTGCAGCGGTAATGCCGACAATTTTGGGATTATCTTCTGCTAGCTTGACTAGGGCGTGGGCAAAGACTTTCGAGTAAGCTGGAGGCTTGGGTTTAGTGGAGGGAATGCCTTTGCCGGTGGCTAAGTTAAAGGGATTTTGGGCATGATATCCTACTTGGTCTTTTTCGGCGATCGCATATCCTTTGCCCTTCACCGTCACAACGTGAACTAGCACCGGCCCTTGGATAGTATGAGCTTGCTTGAAAGTGGTAATTAACTCTTCCAAATTGTGTCCATCTACCGGGCCCATGTAAGTAAAGCCCAATTCTTCAATTACTGCTCCAACTTTCGAGACAGCCAAGCGTTTCATTCCTTCTTTGAGGCGTTCCATTTCTGGAGTAAAAGTTTCGCCAACAAAGGGAATGTGTTTGAATTGTTCCTCTAAGTTATCTTTGAGAAACTGCACCGGTGGCGACAATCGCATCTTGTTCAAATAGCGGGTAATTGCGCCGACGTTGGGCGAGATTGACATCTCGTTGTCGTTGAGCACAACTAACAAATTGGTTTTCGGCATATGGCCCGCGTGGTTAATCGCTTCGAGTGCCATGCCCCCAGTCAATGCGCCGTCGCCGATGACTGCTACAGTTTTAAAGTTTTCCCCCTTGAGGTCGCGCGCCATCGCCATCCCTAACGCTGCGGAAATGCTTGTGGAAGCGTGGCCAGCGCCGAAGTGGTCAAATTTGCTCTCGCAGCGCTTGAGATAGCCTGCAACGCCGTCTTTTTGGCGCAGGGTGTGGAATTGGTTGTAGCGCCCGGTGATTAATTTGTGAGGATAAGCTTGGTGCCCGACATCCCAAGTAACTTTGTCGCGATCGAGGTCGAGTGTTTGGTAGAGTGCTAAGGTCAGTTCGACTACACCCAATCCTGGGCCGAGGTGGCCGCCGCTAGCGGCTACAGTTTCTAAATGCTTTTCTCGAATTTGTCGGGCAATTTGTTCGAGTTGATGAATCGAGAGGCCGTGTAATTGGTTTGGGTGAGTCAGTTCGCTGAGATGCATATTTTAAAATCTTGCTCCTGTGAATCAGGACGAATCCTTAACAGATATAGGTTGTGCCTGCGAGGTTGGGTACGCGCAAACGTTAGAATAGTTTAACGGTTATTTGAGAAAAACTGTTAGGCGTAAGATTTTTGTTATTTTTGGCCTGGTAATTATAGTTAATAAATTGTGCGCCGTCAATCGATTTTAGATTTTAGATTTTAGATTTTAGATTTTAGATTTTAGATTTTAGAGGCGACCCCACGGATAAATGCGGGGGCAATAAGTGATTTTCGATTTTCGATTTTGGATTGATTCCACGGATAAATCAGGTGGCGGATACCACCTTTGAAATTCGTGGTCAATATAAAAAAGCTTATGTTGTTATACCATTTATCTAAAGATGTGCTATGGATGAAGTCTTAGCCCCCCCGCGGGAGGGGGGGTTGGGGGGGTAATATCTAGCGCTACTTTATGAAATTGGTATTAGTTCCTAATCGCTAATTGTTAGCTGCATGGAGATTCTTAAGCATTTTCAACTACTTTTTGTAGTGATGGCTGACTTTTTAGCCATCTTGTTTCTACCAGCGGACAATGATACAAAACCATTAACTGTGATGGGAGCATCTCATATTTGTAAAAACACTTCTTCTGGCTCCTTCCTTCTGCCTCTTTCCTTCTGCCTCAAATTAATTCAATAGACCTCTTGCAAAAATAATTAGGACGGGCTCTGGGGCCCATCAATTGAGAAAAAATAACTCTTGTGGGATGGGCCCCAGAGCCCGTCCCATCAATTGAGGGAAAGGATTTTTGCAAGAGGTCTAATCTCCCTTACTCCGCTGATGGCAAAGGAGTTTCCGCTTCTTCGGGCGGCGGAATTTCCGCAGGAGTCGATTCCGGCGACGGCGAGGGACTCTCGCTATCGGGGGGCGGAATTTCTGCTGGAGTCGATTCCGGCGACGGCGAGGGACTCTCGGCCCCGGGCGAGGGAGTCTCCGAAGGACTTGGGGCGGGAGTTTCCGGCGGTGATGGAAGTTGTGCGGGCTCTGGCTGGGGGCTTTGGCGGCTTTGCACCCACAAACCTAAACCGCCGGCGGCTAATATCAGCCCCAACACCGCCAGTAGGGGAAGCGGCAGGTTGGATCGCCGTTTTTGAACGGGTTCCGGGGCGGGAGAAGTTTCGGGGTACAACAACTGTTTGGACGATTCTGAAAGCTGAGATTCTGGAATCCTCCCGGACTTCTGGAGGGACGCAGCGACGAGGGAAGGCGGCAGCGACACCGAGGCTGACACTGGCGCTGACGCCGGCGCTGAGGCCACCGCCGGATCAAACAGTACCAATCTCTCCGGCGACATCCGACAGTGAGTCGCCACCACGGAGGTGTTGTCATAACCATTTTTCTCGTTGGCGAGACGAATCCAAGACTGAACTGCCGCTTCCAAAGACATTTTGCCCTCAAGCACCTCTGGGCCATAATTCTCCCAAGATTTCTCTACCCAGTCGTTGTCGCTCAAACCGTCGGAACACAGCAGCAGTAAGCCTTCCTCTTCGACAATAAATCGCTGAATCGTCAGGCGTAGGAAATCGGCATCCCGCGTGCCCAAAGCTTGAGTCAGGGCTCCGGCATCCGATCGCAGTTGAGTCTCCCAGTATAAACTGTGTCCTAGCTGGACTTCCCTTGAGGCTACGTCGTCGTCCACAGTCAGCCGGTGACAGTAATTTTTGCCAATCCAATAAGCGCGGCTGTCTCCAACATTGACTAAATAAAGTTCGTGGCTGTTATTCGAGGGCAAATCCTCGGAAATTTTCACTTTTTGAGGCAACTGGAGGGCCATCACCAAAGTCGTCCCCATCCGTTGCCGCAACTCTTTTCCCTGCTCATTATTTTGAGCAGAAATCACATTATTCACAACTCTGACTATTTCTTCGAGTTGCTTGATCACCATTGTTGGCGTCATCAACTCTTCTTGTTGAGCAATTTCTGAGAGCAAATTTTGGATTAAAGCTTTCAGGGACTGCACGGCTAATTGACTGGCAACTTCTCCTCCTTCGTGGCCTCCAACCCCGTCGCAAACCATTGTTAAGTAAGGAATTAATTTCTCGCCCCCTGAAGTTTTGCTAAATTGAAAATCAGCAGCAACCGGATAGCAACTGTCTTCATTTTGGGAGCGCTGCGGCCCGGTATCAGTCATGCCGACTACTTCTAAGTGCAGAGGCAATTTAGCGGCTTGTTCTAATAGTAAATCGTTTAGTTCCAGGGCGATCGCGTCGAAATTCATGCTGCTGCGGCGCATAAACTGACAAATTTCTCCGAGTTTCGACTGCACCTCGGGCCCGGCTGATTCCACCAAACCTGACCACACATCTCCCAAATCCCGCAGCGTCGGTACAAAATTGCCCCGGTGCAGTTCCAGCAGGCGTACCCGCCAACCTTCCACCCGCAAATTTTCCGGTACCAGCAAACTCGAAGCGACTCCCTGTTCCGACAGCGGCGCCCACAGTTGGAGCATTTGCCACAGCCAGTAAACTTGGCGCGCGGCGGTTGTCCCAGACCAAGATTCTAAAATAGAAGGATACAGGCGACCGAAATTATTGATGGGCACATTTTGCAACAACAGCACTTCTGTCGCTTCCGGTGCTTCCCCAAGCGAACAAAAACCGTATACTTCCGGCGTATGCAGCCGTTGGGGATACAAATGCAGGTAAGGCATAATCGTATCCGGCAGTTGTTCCGGGACGCTCGGAGGCAAAGCTGGACGGCTGTCGAGCCAGATTTGGGGTGCAATGACAAAGTATCGATCGGCTATTACCTTACCCGCCGGCACTTCCTCGGCTGCTTGCCCCACCGCCCACACATAGCGATAAATTAAATCCGTTTCGCACGCTGCACAGTGCTGGCGGCCAAAGGTATTGCGGGGATCGGGACAGCTAAGATTCGGGCAATAAATGGGTTCGGAGAAACTGCTGATCATATCGAAATAGTTTGTGTAAAAACATTCTGAAGATATTTGATTCGCCAGCCCAAATTCATGAGCTTGAGAATAAACTGATTTTAGCCCCTATCAATTTCTTAACTGCCTTTGGGCCCCTAGAAATTGTAGTTTCTGCCAGTCTGCACCGGCTTAAATTGTAATTTAAGTTACTTAACTCAGACTTGGAGTACGATGGAAGCCTCAACCTGGTACCACGGCGCGAAAAATCGCTCTGAGGGCCAGCAAGTCGCAAACCCTTGCAGAGTCAGTTGTTTGCATTTCTTAAATCTTAAATTTCCAATCTAAGATCTAAATAGTATCACCTATTCTTTTTATGATCTGGACTCCGACGCTCCTTTGGCTGATAGCTGGGTCTTTGCTCTGTTTGGCAGAGATATTTCTCCCCACTGCTTTTGTCGCTTTTATGATGGGACTGAGCGCCTTCGCCGTAGCTGGATGCTCTCTAGTTCTACCTTACGTTAATTTACAAATATTCCTCTGGATGGTATTTTCGACAGTTTTTGTGCTGCTGTCTCGGCGGTTGATACCAAAAGGCACGGCAAGGGCGATCGCAGATTCTCAGGAAGCAAAAACTTTAACAGAAATTCCCCCCGGAGAAGCCGGCCGAGTCATTTATGAGGGGAATTCTTGGCAAGCTCGCTGCGAAGACACGAAGGCCACTATCCCCCCCAACCAAAACGTAATTGTCGTCGGACGAAAAGGCACTACTCTGATAGTTTTGCCAGAAAATTTATTGCATTCTTAAACAAAATGCGTAATTAATCACAGGCAATTAGTAGTTAGTCATCAGTCATTAGTCAGTAGTCATTAGTCATCAGTCATTAGTCATTAGTCATCAGTCATTAGTCATTAGTCATTAGTCATTAGTCATTAGTCCACAAACATTTAACAGTCAACAGTCAACAGTCAACAGTCAACAGTCAAAAGTCAACCTTTATAGGAGGCAACCGTGGAACAATTTTTTTTACTTGTATTTTTAGCACTCGGTGGCTCAGCCCTCGCAGGTTCCGTCAAGATTATCAATCAGGGAAATGAAGCGCTGGTGGAAACTTTAGGTAAATACAGTGGCAAGAAACTGGAACCAGGTTTAAATTTTGTCACGCCGTTTCTCGATCGCGTCGTGTACGAGCAAACAATTCGGGAAAAAGTTTTAGATATTCCCCCGCAAGCTTGTATTACCCGCGATAATGTTTCCTTCACCGTTGATGCTGTGGTTTACTGGCGCATTGTAGACTTGGAAAAAGCCTGTTACAAAGTAGAAAATCTCCAGTCAGCAATGGTAAATATGGTGCTGACTCAAATTCGCGCCGAAATGGGTCAACTGGATCTAGAACAAACCTTTACTGCTCGTTCTCAAATTAATGAAATCTTGCTCAGAGACTTAGATATTGTTACAGATCCTTGGGGAGTGAAAGTAACGCGGGTAGAATTGCGGGATATTATCCCTTCTAAAACTGTACAGGAATCGATGGAATTGCAGATGGCAGCCGATCGACGCAAGCGGGCGGCAATTCTGACATCCGAGGGAGAACGCGAGTCAGCAGTTAACAGCGCCAAAGGTAAAGCAGAAGCGCAAGTTCTGGATGCAGAAGCGCGCCAAAAAGCTACAATTTTGGAAGCGGAAGCTCAACAAAAGGCGATCGTCCTGAAAGCTCAAGCAGAACGCCAAAGTCAGGTTTTGAAAGCTCAAGCTACTTCCGAGGCCTTGCAAATAATCGGCAAAACTCTGCAAAATGACCCCAATGCTCGCGAAGCTTTACAATTTTTGTTAGCTCAAAACTATCTGGATATGGGTCTAAAAATTGGCACCAGCGACAGCAGCAAGGTGATGTTTATGGACCCGCGCAGCATTCCCGCTACGCTCGAAGGAATGCGATCGATCGTTGGGGAAGGTAATAATAATGAGGTGAAAAAGTAGGGGAGCATCTCCTATTTGTAAAAACACTTCTTCTGGCTCCTTTCTTCTGACTCTTTCCTCCTGCCTTGCAGCAAGAGAGCCTCCTGCCTCAAAACTCCAATTTTGGGCTTGGCTGCTTTCATTGAGATGCTCCCAAAAGTAGGGGAGCATCTCATATTTGTAAAAACACTTCTTCTGGCCAATACGGTTCAGTTAAGCTCGATCCCCCCTAGCCCCCCTTAAAAAGGGGAGTAGGGGGTGGGACAAGAAATTACTCAAAGTCAACCCCTACTCCCCTTCTTAAGGGGGATTTAGGGGGATCTCCGAGGAATAAATAGTTTTAACTGAACCGTATTGTTCTTCTGGCTCCTTCCTTCTGACTCTTTCCTCCTGCCTCGCAGCAAGAGAGCCTCCTGCCTCAAAACTCCAATTTCTAGCTGGGCTGCTTTCATTGAGATGCTCCCCTTGGTATCTATTTAAACATCGATATTCAGGCAACTTCTCTTCGCCGTTAGTCTAATAACTCGACACAGTTAAAACGATCGCCTCCCTATCTCCCAACACCAAACCATACTCCAAACCTTCAACAACCGCTTGATAAGAAGCATCCAAAATATTACCAGAAACCCCAACAGTCGTCCAGCGGTCTTGACCGTTGCTAAACTCAACCAACACGCGAGTTTTAGCAGAAGTTCCCGCACCGGAGTCGAGAATCCGCACCTTATAATCGGTTAAGTTAAAATCAGTAATTGCCGGATAAAAATTCCGCAAAGCCTTCCGCAAAGCCGCATCAAGTGCCGAAACCGGCCCATTTCCTTCCGCGCATTCTAGAATATCTTGACCGTTAACAGTCACTTTCACGGTTGCTAAAGAATTAACTGTTTCCTCCTTACCTTTATCGCAGTGAACTTGAAAACCTTTGATTTCAAATAAACGCTTACGCTTTCCCAAAGCCTCCCGCATTAACAATTCAAAAGACGCCTCCGCACCCTCAAATTGATATCCCTGACTTTCCAAATCTTTCAATTTTTCCAAAATTTGGCGGCAAGCAGGATTTTTGCGATCGAGATCCATGCCAAAAGTGCGCGCCTTCGCCAAAACATTGCTCAAACCAGCTTGATCCGAAATCACAATTCGCCGCCTGTTGCCAATTTTTTCCGGTTCCAAATGTTCGTAAGTTAACGGATTTTTCTCAACCGCCGATACATGAATTCCGCCTTTGTGAGCAAAAGCCGAAAGACCGACAAAAGGAGCACGGTCATCGGGAGCAAGATTGACAATTTCGCTGACAGATCGACTGACTTGAGTTAATCTAACTAATTGCTCATCTTGAATGCAATCATAACCCAATTTTAGCTGAAAATTAGGAATTAAGGAACATAAATCGGCATTGCCGCAGCGTTCGCCGTAACCGTTAATAGTTCCCTGTACCATCCTCACTCCTTCCCGCACAGCAGCCAAAGCATTAGCAACCGCAACTCCTGAGTCGTTGTGAGTGTGAACTCCCAGTTGAATTTGAGACTTTCTCCCCTCCTTAATAAGGGGTTGAATTTGAGACTTTCTCCCCCCCTTAATAAGGGGTTGAATTTGAGACTTTCTCCCCCCCTTAATAAGGGGGGGTTGGGGGGGGTGAATTTCCGATTCCGAAATATCCCAACTTTCTATTATTTCTGCCACCTCGCGAACAACCTGACTGACTTCGTGAGGCAAAGTACCGCCGTTAGTATCGCAAAGCACCAGCCATTCTGCACCGGCATCGGCAGCTACTTCTAAAGTTTTAATAGCATAATCTCGATTATGTTTGTAGCCGTCAAACCAGTGTTCGGCATCGTAAATAACGCGCCTTCCCTGACTCCGCAAATATTCAATTGTATCTCGAATCATCGCCAGATTTTCTTCTAGCGTCGTCTTCAAACTTTCAATAACGTGCAAATCCCACGACTTACCAAACAGCGTCACCCAGCGAGTACCGGCGGACAAAATAGCCTGCAACATTTCATCATTAGCTGCCGTAGTTCCCGGCCGCCTAGTCGAACAAAAAGCTACAACTTCTGCTTGAGTTAGGGGCTGTTCTTTGAGACGCCAAAAAAATTGTACGTCTTTAGGATTCGCCCCCGGCCAGCCGCCTTCAATAAAGGGAATTCCTAAACTGTCTAACTGTCGAGCAATTCGCAGTTTGTCTTCGAGAGATAAGGAGAGTCCCTCGCACTGAGCACCGTCTCGCAGCGTGGTATCGTAGATCCAGAGCCGATTTGTCATGGGAAATTGCGATCGAGAAATTGGTAATATATCACTTACCATATTAGATGAATTTATTTGAATTTAATGCGATAATATATAGGAAAATTAACATAAATCTAACTGGGGTAAATTGCTGTGGTCAAGGTACAAGCGCAAGGAAAAACATTTGAGTGCGATCGCGGAGCCAATCTCCGTGAAGTATTGCTCAAAAACGGCATCGATCTCTACAACGGCAACGCCAAAGTCATCAACTGCCACGGCCTCGGCACTTGCGGCACCTGCGCCGTCACCGTCGAGGGCGAAGTTTCCGAGTCCCAGTGGCGCGAAAAAGCCCGACTTTCGGTTCCTCCCCATTCTCCCGCCTCCAACCGCCGTTTGTCCTGCCAAACCAAGGTTTTAGGCGATATTAAGGTGACAAAATATGACGGTTTCTGGGGTCAGGGTTCTGAAACTGTGTGGAAACCCCAAGCATAGATTTTTTGTTAAGAAAGGCTGATAGGACGATCGCCCTGCCAGATAATCTGTAAGACTTGCATAATAATTCTAACTGTAAGGTGTGCTTAGCGCACCTTACCCTAAAGAAAGCCGAGAGGTCAAAAAAGCCAGAAAGTCCATATAAAAGTTAATGAATTCATCTAAAGATATTCTGATTATTGGCGGCGGAATAATTGGTCTTTCGCTAGCAGTAGAACTGAAATTGCGAGGGGCATCTGTCGCGGTTCTCACCGCCGATTCTAAACAACCGACGGCCCGGGCTGCCGCTGGAATGCTTGCCCCGCAAGCCGAACGAATTCCCCCCAGTCCGATGTTGGATTTGTGCGTGCAAAGTCGCGCACTGTATCCTGCCTGGGTGGAACGGCTAGAAGATATTACCGGATTAAAAACGGGATATTGGCGATCGGGAATTCTCGCACCAGTTTGTCAAAATGAGCCTCAAGAAAAGCCACTTTTGTCAAACCTTAATTATCAATGGTTGGACAGAGATACTGTTCGCCAGCACCAGTTTGGATTAGGTCAAGAAGTAATTGGCGGTTGGTGGTATCCTGACGACGCTCAAGTAGACAACCGCGCTTTATTTCGGACGCTTCAGACCGCAGCTAAAGAATTGCAGATTGAGATTATTCAAGGCAGTGCAGAGGAAATCATTCGGCAGAAAAACCGAGTTTTTGGAGTGGAAACAACGGCAGGAAAATTACAAGCTGACCGTTATGTTTTGGCTGCGGGCCCTTGGTCTGAGAAATTATTGGATATTCCTGTTTTTCCAAGAAAGGGACAAATGCTGTCAGTATGTGTACCAGAAGATAGGGGAGTTATCCAGCCCCTGCAAACCGTTCTATTCGGGACTGGCATTTATATTGTGCCACGTCAAGATGGCCGAATTATTATTGGCGCAACTAGCGAAAATGTCGATTTCACGCCGGGAAATACGCCTGCGGGAATGCAAAGTTTGCTAGCAGGAGCGATTAAGTTATATCCCGAATTACAAAATTATCCGATTCTGGAGTTTTGGTGGGGATTCCGGCCGGCTACGACCGATGAATTGCCGATTTTGGGTGATAGTGCTTGGGAGAATTTGACATGGGCTACGGGGCATTACCGCAATGGCATTTTGTTGGCTCCGGTGACGGCTAAATTATTGGCGGATTTGATTGGGAATCAGAAATCAGATCCGTTATTGGCTGCTTTTCATTATTCGAGGTTTCCTGAATCTTGGAAGGTTTAAAATGGTAAATAGTGAGATTTGTTGCTTTTTTTAAGACGAGGCAGAGCCGCATAACGAGAAACAAAAGTCAACCAAAAGGATATTTTTTGCTATAATCTAATCAGCACAATAGGGTTTTGTAAGTTATGACTTTCAGTGATGTGGTCGAGACGATCAAAAATCTTTCTACTGACGAAAAGCAAGAGCTTCAACTGTTGTTGAAGCAATATCTCCGGGAAGAACGTCGCGAAGAGATGTATCAAAACTTTAAGTCAGCGCAGATTGAACAACAAAAAGGTGAACTGAAATTTTCGGTTAACATCAATGAACTCAGAGTAATGATAGAGGAATAATCGTGGAAGTCAGTTGCAGTTCTTCATTCAAGCGTGCTTTCAAAAAGCGGATCAAAGGCGATGCTGATTTGGAGGCTAGGTTTTGGCAAAAGCTGGAACAGTTCATCAGATAGCCGTTTGAACCAAGCTTAAAAACTCATAAATTGTCCGGTAGGCTCAAGGATTTTTGGAGCTTTAGCGTAGATTACGACGAAAGGGTACTTTTCTACTTTACAGAAGACGGAAAAGCCGTGTTTGTAGATTTGGGAAGTCATGATGAAGTATATTAATCGACACAACAGTGGCTAAAGTACCGCTGTAAGTAGCGCGCCTAACCATTTTTTTGTAAGTCCTCAATTAGTTTGCATCCTGTTTTTTGGGTTGGTTTAATTCTCTGCATTTAGCGGCAGCCAAATCGTAAGCATTTTGGTAATCGCTACCGCCTAACATCAAATCGCCGTAATATTCATAAGGTTGATTGCCATAAATCGGCAGCGGGTCGTCTTCAGGATAATCTTCTTTTGATTCTTCTAGGATTGCTTTGAGTTTCTTGACGCTGAAGCGCTGGACTGGGAAGTAATGAATGTCTTGAGCGATGAAACCGAGATGGGGAAAGGTTGGGTCAACAATTCGCTCGTCGAGTTCAATCCAGCTATACTCGATGGGTTTATATGGCACTCCCGGCACAGCTAAAAAGCCTTGAACATAAATTGCGCCCTCTGTGGCTAACGCTGCTTTACAGGCGTTGTCAAAGCAGTTTTTACGGTTGCTTTTGATGCGAGTCGCCATTTCAATAGAAAGCGCCTCATCTAATAGTTCGGTCATAACCCATTTCTAGTCGCGTGTGCGATTAGATTGTAGCAAATCCGAGCTATCTCCGAGCACAAAAAACGCAGGCAATTGCGATCGTCCTTCAAATTCTCTTCTCAAGGAGTTGATCCAAAATCCTCTGCGCTTCTGGATGTTGTGTCAGCTTTGGTTTCCGAGATGGGCCGTTTGTCGATCGCCCCTATAGCCCGCCCATAAAAAGTTTTCGCCAGTAGCCCAACTTTTGAACCTGCGATCGAGTTGGGGGTAGAACCCGGTACAGTAAAGTGTGGCACAGACGATGCAAGCAAAAATAGTGGCATACATCACCAAAGGTCGATCGGGCAACCAATCAATCATATTAATGCCTTCCGGTGCAGCTATTTGTTCGGCTGCTAACAGGCTTCACAGTTTTTTTTGTAAACAAACCAGAGTTGTGATAACCTCATAAATGTGCAAAAATCGGTTCCCACAAAAAAAACCTTTGGAAGAAACGGGGAAAGTCCGGGGTAAATCCGTCGCTGTCCCCCAACTGTGATGCTAAGCTAAGCACTTATCCACACACCATAGATATCCTGAATGAAAAGCGCGATTAAAAAGTCGGATTTTGTGCTAACTCCTTATATGAAAAGCAACAACTTTAAAGCTAGTTGCCAAATACTCAATACAGTGATTCCTTATACATTTTTATGGTTTTTAGCCTTTAAAGCTGCTGCCATTTCTGTATTCCTGCTGCCGCCAATAATGGTGTTGATGACACTTTTTTCAGGACGTTGTTTCTCTTTGATGCACGATTGCGGACACTATTCTCTTTTTAGTTCCAAAAAAGTCAATCGCCTTATGGGTTTTCTGCTAGGTATCATCAATGCGATTCCTCAGTACCCCTGGTCGAGGGGGCACGCTTATCACCACAAACATAATGGTAATTGGGATATGTACCGAGGCCCTTCGGCGTTGATCTCCACCGAAAAATTTGCGGCGCTAAGCCCCTTTAGTCAAAAGATATATCAGTTACTCAGATACCCATTGATGCTGTTTCCCGGTGGCTTTTTCTATCTAATTATTAAGCCCCGACTCGCGCTAATCTTGGGAATTACTGGTTTTATCAGACATATTTTTGCTTGTCTCAATCAAGATTTGGGCATGGGTATATCTGCAATCATTGCTTCTTATAAATCCAAACATTGGTATACGACGGCTGAGTTTTGGGATTTACTGTTCAACAATATTTGTGTTGTTGGTAGCTGGATTTATCTGAGCAACTTACTGGGGTTTGGCTTTTTCTGGAGTGTTTACTCAATTGTCATGACCTGTTCTGCGGCAATATTTATCTGTATTTTCTTTGTACAGCATAACTTTGAGGGTTCTTACGCCCACAAAACAGAGGGCTGGGACTATCTGCTGGGCGCAATAGAAGGCAGTAGTTACCTAAAATTACCGACTATTCTCAATTGGTTTTCTGCTGATATTGCTTACCACAATATTCATCATCTCTCTGAGCGAATACCTAACTATAATCTTCGGGCTTGTCACAATGCTAATATTCACCTGCTGGCTAATTCAAAATCCCTAACAATTCGCGATATTCCTGACTGCTTCCAATTCATTCTTTGGGATGCTGCTTCAGATAGTCTGCAATCGATTAAATTATTTCAAGAAGCAGAAGAAATTCCATTCAGTAATGTAGCTAATTAAAATCGGTTAGCAATAAATTTGGTCGCTTTTTTAGCACCAAAATCCTATGATTAGGGATGCAGTTAGTGGGAGCAATTTTAACAGTAACTTTCCTAGTTAACTAGGTGGTTACAAATAAACATTAGATGGGTCGGGCGGGTTTAGCCGGGAGCTATGCTAGCAGCCAATTTATTCTCACAAAACCCGCCCTCCTCGTGACCAGTTTATTTGCACCAACCTACTTATCTAGGGTCTAAGTATAGATGACTAAAAGTATTTATCATATGATGTCCGATCGCCCATAATACAATTGCCGGGGCGGGTTTGTGAGATTGTCCGTTTTTGGCAAATATTATTGGTGAACCCGCCCCTACAGGAATCAGGGTAATCGACCGGACATGATATCCTTTGTCAATGCAGCAATTCCTCTAATTTTTGCTGGTTCCACAAATACTGATAAAGCCCTGTTTGCCCTACCAATTCAAGGTGAGTGCCACTCTGAACTATTTCTCCTCTCTCCATCACAAAAATGCGATCGGCACTGGCCGCCGCTGACATTTGATGGGAGATAAAAATTACTGTTTTGCGATCGGTTCCCGTTGCCAAGTTTCGCAAAATGTCGGTAGCAGTTTGATTGTCAACACTGGAAAGAGCGTCATCCAAAATTAACACCGGGGCGTCAACTAACAAAGCGCGAGCAAGTGCTGTCCGCTGCCGCTGTCCGCCGGATAAAGTAATGCCGCGCTCGCCGACAACTGTTTTGTACTGCTGCGGAAAGTTGAGGATTTCGGCGTGAATTTGTGCTTGTTTTGCCGCGGCTTCAATCTCCGGCTGTTCCGCTAAAGGGTTTCCGTAGCGGATGTTATTCTTGATGGTAGTGCCGAACAGAAAACTTTCTTGCGGAACGTAGGCGATCGCCCCGCGCAATTCGGTCAACTTTACCTTGGTAATATCCTGTCCGTCTACAAATAACTCGCCCGGATCGATATCTAGCAAGCGTGGCAGTGCATTAGCTAAAGTTGATTTTCCTGAGCCGATCGCTCCCACAATTGCGACAGTTTCTCCCGGTTTTATGGTAAAATCAACATCTTTAAGCGCGGGTGTCTTAGCACCGGGATAAGTATAATTTAGATGGCGAGCCACAATTTCTCCTTTGACTGGAGTTGCCAGTTCAACTGCATCGGCAGTATCCTTAATTTGCGGTTCCACAGTCAGAATTGATTCGATGCGATCGACACTCACTTCTCCCCGCTGGTAAGCAGTAATTGTGAAACCCAACAGCGCCGTCGGAAACACCAAACGCTCGACATAAATCAGCAACGCCACAAAATCGCCAATGCTAATTTGACCATTAGCAATTGCCCCGCCACCAGCAGAAAGCAGCACCAACAAACTAATGCTTGCCAAACCGCCCAGCAGCGGAAAAATAAAGTTTCTAGTTTTTGCTAATTCTAAATTTGCTGATAGCAACTTCGCATTGGAATTGCGAAAAGCTCGGCGTTCGTTCTCTTCTTGAGCGTAGATTTTAATTACGGACATCCCGCTCATATCTTCCTGAATTAAATCGCTCATCGCCGACAATTCCTCTTGCACGGCTAACTGTTGGATGCGAAGTTTGTCGCTAAATAACTGTACCAAAACCAGCATTAAAGGATAAACGGCGATCGCAAACAGTGTCAACCTTACATTAATCCCCAGCATCACCGGCAAAGTCAAAGCATAAGCAAAAGCTGTATTCGCCAAACTCAGCACCGCAAACCCCACCAAGCGCCGAATATTGTCCAAATCGGAAGTAGCGCGGTTAATTAAATCTCCTACCGTATTGGCTGCAAAATAAGACGGTTCTAATGTTAATAAATGATTAAATATTTGCTGTTTGAGGTCAAATTCGACTTGACGCCCGACGCCAAACAGCAGAATCCGCGAAACCATCCGAATTACCCACATAATTGAGGCGAGAATCAGAATTAGTCCCACGAAGTTGAAAACTTCGTCAAATTTTGTCGCAATTTGCAGAGTGTCAACTGAATTCCGAATCAGCAGGGGAATGTAAACGCCCACAGCATTGACAACTAATAGCGAAAAAACGCCCCAGAAGGTTGGTTTCCAGTGCGGGCGCATATAAGAGCCGAGTTTTTGCAGTCGAGAATAACGAGCCATAGGAAGAAGGAAGAAGGAAGAAGGTTCGGCAACGAGCAATGTACGGGATGTAACGGATGGATGCTGAAGGAAGAAGGAGTTTTCCCCAAGGTTTTCAGCAATTAAGAACGTGCTAATAGTCTTGGCGGTTGCTATAGGGATGATAATTAAATAAAATCCACTTTTCATGACTGTTGTGGGATGGGCGTCCCGCCCGTCTATTGGGGACGGGGGGGACGCCCATCCCACAAGAAAAAAGGGAAATTATTTAATTGACGATCCATAGAAGGTAGAAATCTGAAAAAAGAATAGAAGCTCTATCGAAAGGTAGATGACGGAAAACACAAGTTAAGAAATTTTTAATAAAAATTCTGCTTTGGGATAACGCGCCATCAAAATTAGGTTTTGACCTCAACCAAAACCTGAGTATATCGATATGTAACAAACCACATTATATCTGTGGGGACACGAGATATGTGGGGACACGGCAATGCCCTGTCCTTAGCCACCCGGAACGATCGCCCAAATCCCAATCCGCCCCCGCAATCCCGCCGAGCGTTGAGTCGCGCTACAATCAAAAATCGATCGACTTAGCACTCAGACTCAGAGAGTGCTAAATTTGCTAATGTAAGTGATTGGAGACAAACATGACCAAAATAGTTGCATTTAGCGACAAATCTCGGCGGGCACTAGAACGCGGCGTCAATCAACTCGCCGATGCTGTCCGCATCACCTTGGGCCCGAAAGGCCGGAATGTCCTATTGGAAAAGAAATACGGCGCTCCCCAAATCGTTAACGACGGTATCACCGTTGCTAGGGATATCGAGCTCGAAGACCCCCTGGAAAATGCTGGCGCTCGCTTAATTCAAGAAGTCGCCTCCAAAACTAAAGATATCGCAGGCGACGGCACAACAACCGCAACGGTTCTAGCTCAATCCCTCATTCGCGAAGGTTTGAAGAATGTCGCTGCAGGCGCAAACCCAGTCGCGCTGCGCCGGGGTATTGAAAAAACGATCGCCCACTTGGTGCTGGAAATCGAGAAATTGGCGAAACCCGTCGAAGGGGCTGCAATTGCTCAAGTCGCCACTGTCTCCGCCGGTAACGACGAAGAAGTCGGCGCCATGATTGCCCAAGCCATGGAAAAAGTCACGAAAGACGGCGTAATTACTGTTGAAGAGTCGAAATCTCTGACAACGGAATTGGAAGTGGTCGAAGGGATGCAGTACGATCGCGGATATCTTTCTCCGTATTTCGTCACTAACACCGATCGCATGGAAGTTGAGTACGAAAACGCTCGCATCCTGATTACCGACAAAAAAATTAGCTCGATTCAAGAACTAATTCCAGTTCTCGAAAAAATCGCCCGCACCGGTCAACCGCTGCTAATTATCGCCGAAGATATTGAAGGCGAAGCTTTGGCAACTCTGGTAGTCAACAAAGCCCGCGGCGTATTGAACATCGCAGCAACGAAATCTCCTGGTTTTGGTGAGCGGCGCAAAGCTATGCTTCAAGATATCGCCGTTCTCACTGGCGGTCAACTGATCTCCGAAGAAGTCGGACTCAGCATCGATACCGCAACCCTAGAAATGCTCGGTACCGCCCGCAAAATTACGATCGACAAAGAAAACACGATCGTTGTTGCTGGCGAAGAACACAAAGCTGACGTGCTAAAACGGATCGAGCAAATCCGCAAGCAGCTAGAAGCGACGGATTCCGACTACGACAAGGAAAAGCTAACCGAACGCATCGCCAAACTCGCCGGCGGCATCGCTGTAATTAAAGTCGGCGCAGCTACCGAAACCGAGCTCAAAGACCGTAAACTGCGTATTGAAGACGCTTTGAACGCTACTAAAGCTGCTGTGGAAGAAGGTATCGTTGCCGGCGGTGGCACGACGCTAATTCACCTGATTACAAAAATAGATGCGATCAGAAATACTTTAGACGCCGAAGAACAAGTAGGCGCTGACTTGGTGAAGAAAGCTTTGGAAGCACCTTTGCGTCAAATCGCTGATAATGCCGGCGTTGAAGGTTCGATCGTCATCGAACGAGTGCGGGCGAGCGAATTCAACATTGGCTACAACGCACTCACCGACGTGTACGAAGATATGATTGCCGCCGGGATTATTGACCCGGCTAAGGTGGTGCGATCGGCTTTGCAAAATGCCGGTTCCATCGCTGGTATGGTTTTGACCACTGAAGCTGTGATTGTCGAAAAACCCGAGAAGAAAAAAGCCGGCGGCGACATGGGCGACATGGGCGGCATGGGCGGCATGGGCGGCATGGGCGGCATGGGCGGCATGGGCGGCATGGGCGGCATGGGCGGCATGGGCATGATGTAGTCTTCAGCCATTAGTTTGTAGTGTGTAGACTGCGCCATAAGCACCATGCGTGTAAACAAGCGCGTCTTATGTACTACCCGTCTACTGTTTGACGATTAAGGCAGTTTATCCCCCCGGCATCCCCTGATTGTCCGGGGGGATTTTTCATTCTCTTGTAGGGGCAATCCCCCCGTGGTTGCCCCAATCCCCCCGTGGTTGCCCCAATCCCCCCGTGGTTGCCCCAATCCCCCCGTGGTTGCCCCAATATTTGAAACACCGATTCCCTCGTCAGTGGAGGGGGTAGGCACGGGGAGTAGGGGTAGCACTACCCCTACAAAATCGCGATTTTCGTGAGAATGAAACCGCCCTGCTTCTTAAGGGACATGCAATGGGGCTCGGCATTAAGCTATAAGCGATAGTTCTCAGGACGAGGGAGTTACATTGTTGCTGTGCAAGTCTTGAGGAGATTGAAACAGAGTTTCGAGATAAACTCTCGCAGCCTGGCGATAGCTGCGCGAAGCTTCAGGCGTACCGCTATCGGCATTCTGCAACAAAAACAGCGACAGGGCCGCGCAAAATACTCGGTCTAGATCCCATTCGGGATGGGTTTCTAGGTAAGTTTTGAGAGAATCGTGCAGCGTTTCGGGAATTTCAGCAAAAATACTGACTGTTGGGTTGATCATTTTGTTTAGTCTCGCTAATAAATTGAAAACAGAACCCCCCTTCGGCCGGATACAGGTGCAGGCACAGCCGAAATCAGAGCGCTTTTTTTTAGGTCGGTCGCATCATTGTGCGCTATGAGGGGGTGGGTTTGTCAATGTTGCGAAATATTACAAAGTCCTTTAGATAAAAAAAAGGTTTACCAAAGAATCAGCTTTTTAGGGCATTTTTTGTTACATATCTTTATGTGTTGGGCGGTTTATGAGCAATTAGCCAGCAAGTTAAGGAAATCCCCAATTCCCCAGCAAGATGCTACCGTGCCGTTAATTTCTGTGGAAAACTTTGTGGGATCTGTGGAAAACCTCAGACTTGCCTGTGGAAACGCTGTGGAATGTTTAGGGAAAAGTCAGGGAAAAAATAAGAATTGCAAAGGGCATGGGGCATGGGGCATGGGTAGCAAATAACAAATGACTGCTGACTACTGACTACTGACTACTGACTACTGACTGCTGACTAATGACTTCCTAAGTGCCACTCTGCCGCTTTTTGGCGGATGGTTGCCAATTCTTCCGGCGGCATTTTGTCGAGATTGGCTAAAATAAAGCTCATGCGACCGATCGACTGAAGTTTGTCCCGGTGGCGCGCTAGGAAATCCCAGTAGAAGAAGTTGAAGGGACAGGCATTTTCGCCCGATCGCACAGTGCGATCGAATTTGCACCCCCGACAATAATCGCTCATTTTATTAATGTAATTGGCAGAAGCAGCATAGGGCTTCGAGGCCAACACACCGCCGTCAGCAAACAAACCCATGCCCAGCACATTAGTCTGCATTACCCAGTCATAGGCATCCACAAACGCACTGTGGAACCATTTTTCTAGCTCCTGGGGCGAGATTCCCGCAATTAGACCAAAATTGCTCAAAATCATCAACCGCTGGATATGGTGCGCGTAACCGCTGCCTTCGACTTGAGTTAAAACTTGGCGCAAACAGTTCATATCTGTTTTACTAGCGTCCCAAAAAAACTCCGGCAGCGGCTGAGTGTGGTTGAACCAATTCTTTTCAAAATAATCAGCATCCACGTAAAAATACACACCGCGAATGTATTCTCGCCAGCCCATAATTTGGCGGATAAAACCTTCGACGCCGTTTAAATTTAAGTTTTTTTCGAGGTAGGCTGTTTCGGCGGCTTGAATAACTTCTAAAGGATGAAGTAATCCAATATTGAGATACGGAGAAATTAGGGAATGCCACATTGTTTCCTCCCCCGTTACCATCGCGTCTTGATAAGGGCCAAAAGCGGGGAGACACTGTTCGATGAAATTATCTAATACTTGCAGTGCTTGCTCTCGTGTAACCGCCCAGCGAAAAGGTTCAATGTTTCCGTAAGTTGGGAAAGATAGAGACTTAACTTGTGCGATAACTTCTTGAGTTATGGCGTCTGGTTCAAACCAGAGAGGTTTCGGGGTATCCAGTTTTCCTTTGGGTGGCTGACGATTTTCTTTGTCAAAATTCCACTTCCCTCCCACAGGTTTATTGCTGCTATCCATTAAAACTTGAAAACGTTGGCGGCTGGCTCGATAGAAGTCTTCCATTAACAAACGTTTGCGGCTTGAAGCCCAATCTTTGAATTCTGTTTCTGTCCAGAGGAATTGATTGTTGGGAATTAGGGTTATTTGACAGGGGAGTTGCAAGTTTTGAACGAGCTGTAAAAAAGGTCGATCGTTCGGAGCCATCACCCGCACTTCGGTGATGTTGTGAGCTTGTATCCAAGCTTTGAGAGGTGCTTCAAAGTCCTCCGATTTTGTGTAAGTAACTTGCCATCCACTGCCGCGCAATTCTTTAGCGAAGTGCCGCATGGCCGACCAAATTAATACTAATTTTTGTTGGTGGTAGCGCCGCTGTTGAACGTGCTGCCAAGATTCAATTAAAATTATCGGTAGGGAGGGTTTATCATCTGTGCGGTTGAGAGCAGCTTGGTTCTCCCACAGTTGATCGCCTAATATCCAAACGCCAACAGTCATTTTACTTGTTTTTTAGTGAAACTTATTTTTTACTTTTTATGATGCCTGGTGGTCTAGTCAAGAAACTTAATTTATTGACAACTCACAACTCATAAGTTTTCAGGTTATCCTGAAAACTTACTAGAGCATAACATTGATTTCCAAAGATAGGGACACCGACCAGCAAATTTAAATTTTATGTCCGTGTATCCTTCAGATGTTAATAACTTGGTCAGCGTATCTACTGAGAAAAATTTAATGTGACCGTTATCCCAAAGCACGGTAAAATGTTTATCTAGTTGGCCAGAAACCGCTAAAGCCAGATTTTTTAAATAGCCGTGATAGGGTGTGGAAATAATTAGTCTTCCTCCCGGATTGAGGCATTTTTTTGCAGTTTTTGCTAGTTCTTTAGGATAAAGCAAGTGTTCGATTACTTCAATAGCTAAGACAACATCAAATGAGTTCAGAATATCGGTATCTGGAAGGTCGTAAATATCTGCTTGGATAAACTGACAATCGGGGAAACTTTGACGGGAGATGGCAATTCCGGGCGCAGAAGTGTCAACGCCGACAACTTCGCAGCCGTGCTCTGCGATAACGTGACTGAGGCTGCCATTGCCGCAGCCGAGATCCAAAACTCGGAGTTTTGTCTTGCTGGTCTGCTGAAGTGTCGCCAGCATTTCTAAAAGGGGAGATATCAAATATGCGTGATGATATCTCGGACGGTTGTTTGTGTAATAATACGTATAATTGCTAAAGTTTTTTTTCATTGATTAAGCTATGGAGATTATTGCCGAGACCGCGAATTTACGGAGCGTGGGTGCACTGTTTGGGCCAAGGTTCCCCACATTAGGGTTGTCAGAGTCGATCGGCAGCTCGATCGTCTCATTCTTTTTGTTTGACCGGTGAATTATTGTCACCGAATCAATCGGATGGCAAAAGAAATCTTTGACAGGATGCCAAATCTCGCATCGCCCATCTCTGGCCCATCTCTCGAAGGCATTCGGAAAGAAAAAGTCCGATCTAGCAAGAATTATCTCTGTACACTAGCCGGAAACCGAACTTTTTGCCTGTTAATTTGGGGTGAAGGCATCTATGCGATTCTAGCTTCAAGCAACTGCGGTATGTCCACCCGACGCTTTTTCCAGCCGGAAAAATGTGCCTTGGGGCGATGGGGCGCAAGTCGAGCCGAGAATTGAAGAGGGAAGTGTGACCTAGATCACAGGCAGTTGCCAAACAAATTGCTGAGTATCTTTAAGTCCACACACTTAGAATCGAGATTACTACAGTGGCTTCTATAATTGTGTTTAAATGTTGTTCTGAAGCTGTGTTGTCCAGTCAGCAGAGCCCCCTAGACAGATTCGCGCTTTCGGTCTGGTTTATTTCACTTTAATGGTCGCTGTTGGGTGTTGCACCTTAATTTAGATATTTCCTATGGTTAAGTTAGGTCAATCCTCCTTTCGCCGTATTTTACTGTCGCGGATTTTGTTGCTCAGCGTACCGGTTCTACTGGTGGGGGAGTATGTTACCTATCGCAAGGCACGCTCGACGCTTCTGGAAACTGCTCGTCAAAACTTGACAGAAAGTGCAGTCAGAAAAGCAGAAACTATTGAACAGTGGGCGAAATCGCTGAAGTCGAATCTGATCGGCGCTTCGGAAAGCTCGATGTTGCAGTCGGTAGATCCGAAGGATTATCAAAAGTTTATCGCCCAATTAGGGCAGCGGTTGCCAGCGCAGGTTGATTGCTTGCAATTGACTAATTTAAAGACAAATCAAGTGATAGCAAGCACTTGCGGGCAGCAGCCGATTCAGTCGTTGCCGGCAAAATTTTGGCCGCCCGTACAGCAGCAGCAAACGCTGCTGGACGAGAAGAGCGTTTACATCAGTCTGTCCTTACCTCCGCAGCGACAGGGGACAGCAAACGATCAGAAGGTGGCTTTGGGGGCTGAGGATTTTCCCGATGCGGGTAAAGAAGGCTCCGATAGCCAAGCGAGTTTGGTGTTGAGCGCTCCTGTTTACATTCGTCGTGGCAATACCCTGCAGTTGAGTTATGCTTTGAGTTTGCAGTCGGCATTGCCTGTGCAAACCAGCGCTCCCAAGGGTTCTTTAGCCGGCTATACGGTGGCGATCGATCAAGATGGGACGATTTTGGCGCACCCGAATATCAATCGCGTGGGCCGCAATATTGACCAAGAGGCAGATGCCGCTCGACTAAAAAGTATTGTCAGAAGGGCGATCGCCGGCGGACAAGCTTTTCTCCACCTATTTTCCTTTGAAAGAAATGGTGTAGAGTTGCTAGCAGGATACGCCGCTATCCCGAGTCCTTCAACTACACAGGAGAACAGCAAGTGGATTATTTTAGCTGTCTCTCGTTTAGATTACGCTCTGTCTGGTTTGGAAGAAATTCAGCAAGTTTTATTTAATTTAATTGTAGGTTTGGTTGCTGCTAGTATCATCGCGACTTTATATCTGTCTCGCGACTTGGCGCGTCCTGTGGAAAAACTGAGAGACTACGCGATGAAAGTAGATACAGAAGCGTCGCAGACAGTGCCACAAAATTTCCAAATTAGGGAATTCAATCAACTATCAGAAGCACTAAACAGCATGGTGCAGGGTCTCAGATCCAGGGCAAAAGCATTGGAAGTCGCAACCAAGGAAGCGCAAGTTGCCAATCAATTAAAAAATGAATTTTTGGGCAATATTTCTCACGAGTTGAGAACGCCCCTCAACGGGATTATTGGTTTTATTCAAATTGTGCGGGACGGCTACTGCGATGACCGAGATGAAGAAATGGAATTTTTACAGCGGGCCCACGACTCGTCAATGCAATTGCTCAATATTATTAATGATATTTTGGACATTGCTAAAATAGAATCCGGCACCTTCTCCATGATGTTAGAAGTAGTTGACATTACCCAGGTACTTGAAGACGCGATTGATTTGCAAGCGGCTCCAATCGAGGAAAAAGGCTTGAAGTTAAGTTTGCCAGAGCCTCATGATCCGATTATTGTTCATGCCGATCCGGAGAAGCTAAAACAGGTGTTTTTAAATGTTTTGAGCAATGCCGTTAAGTTTACAGAGTCGGGGAGCATTAATATATCTGTGCGACTAGAATCGAGGACTAATTCTGGTAGTTTTAACGGCAGTGGGGAAACTACGACTGGCATCAGCGGTCAAAGCGATTGGGTGGTGGTGAAAATTAAAGATACGGGAATTGGTATCGATCCCGAGCACCAGCAGAAATTGTTTCAACCTTTTGTGATGGCTGATGGTTCTACAACTCGCAAGTTTGGCGGTAACGGTTTGGGCTTGGCTATCTCGCGAAGGATAATGGAATCTATGATCGGAAGCATTACCCTGCACAGCGCGGGCGTGAATCAAGGTACTACGGTGATGATTTCTTTGCCTGTTAATCAGCAGTCAAGTTTTTATTTTCACAGCCCGGACTTAGTAACGGAAAAGGGACATTTCAAAAGTTGAGGAGTGATTTTCCCAATCTAAAATCTAAAATCTAAAATCTAAAATCTAAAATGGTATTAGGGGCTGTCCGCCGAGTTCGAGGGATTTGCTCAAAGTGCTGAGAATGCGGATTAATTCGACGGAGGCGGAGCCGGAAGAGGTAAGACAGGGGGTATTTGTTTGCACGCAGTTGAGGAAGCGATCGCACACTCTCCTCAGCGGTTCTACTGGTTCTAAACTCAACACTTCGCGGTGTCTGATGCTTGTTCGCTGCGGCGCGATCCTCTTCGTTGGCGTAGCCCCCGTAGGGGCGGGCTTCGCTAACGCACTTTCAAAAGAGTTATTCTCTTCCCCCCCGCAATTGTGATTGCCGCGCTGCAAAATCAGGGGAGTTTCTGGCGACATTTCATCAAAAATCAAGGTTCCCAAACTGCCAACAACTGTTAAGCGCCGTTGTTTGTCGGGATTTAGCCAGCACAGGTGAATAAATGCTTGAAATCCGTCGGGATAGGTAAGCGTTACCCAAACCAAATCTGCTAGTTTTTCTGCAGGATTAGTAGTCAGCAGTGAATGAGAAAATTGATTTTCAATTTCTGCTGCTTCTTTATTTATTCCTTGTTCCTTGTTCCTTGTTCCTTGTTCCTTGTTCCTGACATCCATTACATCCGTTACATCCGTTACATCCGTTACAGAATCCGTTGCCCAACTTCCTTCTTCCTTTGGAAAAACAGTGCCGATCGCCCTTACTTCAATTGGCGTTTGTTCCAACCAAGTATTGAAAATAGCGATATCGTGAACTGCCAAGTCCCAAAGGGCATCAACGTCATGGCGCACCGGTTCAAAATGCGTGCGCTGGGCGTAACCGTAGCGCAATTTTCCCAGTTGATGCTGTTGAATAATTCTTTGGCCTCGATCGACTGCTGGATGAAACAGATAAGTGTGGTCAACGAAGAGTTGCCGCTGCTGTTTTTCGGCTAATTGACAGAGTTCTATGGCTTCAGTGAGGTTGAGGGCGAGGGGTTTTTCTGCTAAGACGTGGTAGCCTTGTTTCAGCGCTGCTGCTGCGAGGGTGTAGTGTGTGGAAGCTGGAGTGGCGATCGCCACAGCTTGCAGTCCCGGCAAGGCTTGCACTTGAGACCAATCGGTAGCTAGAATCACCGAGGCATCAAGATTAAACTGTTTTTCAACGGCCGCCAATGACTCTCGATTCGGGTCTACCACCGCTAAAACTTCGCTGTTGGGATGTTCTAGAAAGTTGCGAATGAGGTTAACTCCCCAGCGGCCTGCACCCAATACAGCTATTCCGATTTTCATTAATTATAATTTCAAAAATCGCACATTAATTATAGCATATTTTGTTATTATTATCTATGTTTTAACTCAAAAAAATCACTGTTGACTGTTGACTCTTGACAGTCAACCGTCAACTGACTACTGACTACCAACTAATTTATTGAAAGCTACCTGAGCCGCTGCTTGTTCGGCCGCTTTGATCGATCGACCTTTTCCCTCTGCTACCAACTTTCCCTGAATGAGAACTGCTGCGGTAAAACGATCCTCCCCGCCCTGCACTGTCCCGGTTTCTTGCACGCTATATTTGGGCAAAGTTTTGTATTTGCCTTGAGTCAACTCTTGGAGAGCAGCTTTGTAGTTTTGGCGGGCCGGATCGCTGCGGATTTCTGTCGCTAAGCGTTGAAAGTGAAAATCTAGCCAAGGGCGAATTAATTCTAAGCTCTGGGTACTCAAATAAAGCGCAGCCAGTACCGCTTCCAAAGCATCGGCCAGTCGGGGTTCAGCGCCTGTTTTGTCCGAGGCGGCGCTGCTGGAAACAATTAAATAGCGATCGAACCCGTAACTTTCAGCGATTTTAGCAAGAATGCGATCGCTCACCAAGATCGATCGAATAGCAGCAAATTCTCCCACTGTACAGTCAGGATAAGTCTCAAACAACAATTCCGACGCAGCCAGCCGCACAACTGCGTCCCCGACAAACTCTAGTTGCTCGTAATTCGCCTTAGCTGACGCGCTCGCATGAGTCAAAGCTAAATCGAGGAGATGCCATTTTATCGAAGCATTCTTCGTCAGTCCCAATTTTTGAATTACTGTTTCAAGTTGCTTTTGGCGACCCGGATAAATTAGATTCATAGGGCATTGGGCATTGGGCATTGGGCATTGGGCATTGGGGATGTATCTGGTGTATCTCACCTTATTCTAAAAATATCTAAAAATTCTCCCACTCTCCCACTCTCCCCCTCCCCAAGTCTGGGATTTTTGGGGGGGAAAAAGTCGGACATAAGCCGGGTTCTGTTCTCTCAACTGCAAGCAGTTTTCGAGGGCAGTTATCTATCTGGGACGCCTGTTACCAGACGCCTCAAGCGGTACCAAAAAACGGAACTGGTAAAAAACCAACCATAGTCCCTCCGACCTTGCTCCCAACTGGGGTTTACCGAGCCAGCACCTCTCGATGCTGCTGGTGCGCTCTTACCGCACCTTTGCACCCTTACCCCCTAACACTTTGCGATTTTCGATGCTTGATTTTTGATTCAATCTCAAATCTCCAATCTCCAATCTCAAATCGGGGGGCGGTATCTTTCTGTGGCACTATCCTCACGATCGCTCGCACTGGGCGTTACCCAGCAAGTTTGGTTTTTCGGGAGCCCGGACTTTCCTCAGACAAGCTTTCGCTAATCCGCAACCGCCTGCGCCTACTTTTTCCCCAGATTTATTGTACGCGATCGTTCGTCAATCAATTTGGAATTTTAGATTTACGATTTTAAGTTGTCGCCCACTTAATTTGAAAATTTGTGTTTATTCAAACTGGGAGCATCTCATATTTGTAAAAACACTTCTTCTTCGTCCTTCCTTCTGACTCTTTCCTCCTGACTCTTGACTCCTGGCTCCTAACTCCAATTTTGGGCTAGGCTGCTTTCATTGAGATGCTCCCATTCAAACTCTTGTGCGGTGGCCACGAAAGCCCGCCCAACAATTAAATTGCCATGCAAATCCCCTTAAATTCACTCACGGATGAATCAGGAGGCTGAAAATTTGGGAATTATGATGCAAGGATTTATGAAACGGCTTCAACTAGAGACAGGAAACCTTTTTACCTAACAGGATTTTGAATTATTCAATCCTCAATCCAAAATCTCAAACCTCAACTCTTAAATCCGGTTACTTTACTGAGTCATCTTTCACCACAGTAGAAAAATTATCAAACCAGCCGCGTCGCCAGAAGAAGTAAACTAAAGCCGAGGCGATCGCTAGCATAAGTGCCCAACAAAGCGGATAGCCAAAATACCAATTCAGTTCCGGCATATTCAAGGGCGATTTCTCTGTATTGAAATTCATCCCGTATACTCCCGCCACAAAAGTTAGAGGAATAAAGATACTAGAAATTACTGTCAGCAATTTCATAATTTCATTCATTTTATTTCCCACAGATGACAGATAAACATCCATTAAACCCGAAGACAACTCTCGATAGGTTTCCACCATATCCATCACCTGCACCGTGTGATCGTAACAGTCGCGCAGGTAAATTCGCACCTCTGGACTAATCAAATCACTGCTATCTCGAATCAAAACATTAATTGCATCCCGCTGCGGCCAAATTGCGCGGCGCAGCGTCAGCAGTTCTCGCCGGATTTTATAAATTTTTTCCAGGGTTCTGCGGGTGGGGTTCTCCACCACTTCATCCTCTAGTTCTTCTATGCGCTCTCCGTAGACTTCTAATACTGGGAAGAATCCATCTATAATCGAATCTAACAGAGTATAAGCCAGATAATCGGCTCCGTGTTTCCGAATATTTCCTTGTCCTTTACGAATGCGATCGCGCACGGGGCCAAAGCAATCATAGTCCGGTTCTTCCTGAACTGTTAAGAGGTAATGTTTACCCAAAATTAAACTAACTTGTTCTTTATGAAACTTATCTGAATTCGGCTTAAGTATCACCATCCAGGCAATGATTAAAATGTGATCTTCGTAATCTACCACTTTAGGGCGCTGTGGTACATTAACCACATCTTCTTGAGCCATAAGATGCAAATTAAATACTTGGCCCAGGTGGCGCCAAGTTTCTTTGTTTCCTAATCCCAACATATCAACCCAAGAAACAGATGCTGTATCTAAATAGGCCGAAGCTTCTTGAGGGTTTGCCAAGTTGGCGCGAGTAGCTGCTGTGTCGCAATAGTCAATTAATACAATCTCCGGGGGCGGCGCATCTGGTTCTAAGTCGAGAGTTCCCGGCGGAGCCCCCGGATCATCATAAAAATAGTCAACATAGGAATCATCATCATCTTCTTCTTCTTTAATTTGTTTTGCAACTGCACTAGAAGTATGTATGCTTTTGTATACCATGCTAATATTCCTGACTTTTAGTATCTTTAATTAGGTTATCATTTTTATCGTACAACTACCCATTACCCATTACCTCTGCCGAATTGGAATCTCGATCGCAAATTCAGTTCCCTCACCCGGCGCGGAAATGCACTGCAGCGTCCCTCCGTGTCTTTCCACCACAATCTGATAGGAGATAGACAGTCCCAAACCTGTACCTTTGCCTACTGGTTTAGTAGTAAAAAACGGGTCAAATACCCGACACTTAACAGACTCTGCCATGCCACACCCGTTATCTGAAATTACGATCGCCACCCGATTATTCTCCAACACCTCCGTGCGAATCCGAATCCAAGGCAATGTCTCACAACTTAAAGGTAAACTATCAAAATCTTGCCGTTCCTCTTCCGAATAACTCGCCAATTCCAACTTCCTATGCCTGACATTCGCTAAAGCATCAATCGCATTATTTAAAATATTCATAAACACTTGATTTAACTGTCCCACGTAGCACTGTATCTGCGGCAATTTCCCATATTCTTTAACTATTTGAATATGACGAGTTCTGCCATTTTCTTTAATCTTGTGTTGCAAAATCAACAGAGCACTGTCTATTCCTTCGTGAATATTAACACGCTTAAGATCTGATTCTTCCAGGCGGGAAAAGTTACGCAAAGACAGAACTATTTGGCGAATGCGATCGGCTCCAGTTTGAATTGAAGTCAGGAGGTGCGGGAAATCCTCTTTCATGAATTCCAGTTCTATTTCTTCTGCCAAATCTTGGATAACCGCAACAGGTTCCGGGTAGTGTGCCTGGTACAAACTGCACAGTTCCAGCAAGTTTTTCGCATACTCACTAGCGTAAGTGATATTACCATAAATAAAACTGACAGGATTATTGATTTCGTGAGCAATTCCCGCCACTAGCTGTCCCAAACCAGACATTTTTTCCGCTTGAATTAGTTGAGCTTGAGTCCTACCTAATTGTTTCAATGTTTGCTCTAACTGGCGATTTTTATGTTTTAATTGAGCTTCGGCTTGTTTGCGCTTGGTAATATTGCGAGCTAGAATAATAATCTGATCGGAATTAAACGGCAACAGTCGGGCTTCATAAGTTGTTTCTCCTTCCGACATGGAAAGCGAATATTCTATATCGATGGAATTTCTTGTTTCGGAAACTTCAAAGATTGCTTGGGCAAATTGGCAGGCGACATTGTGTGGCAATATGTCTGTCATTCGTTGACCCATAAAATGTTCGGGAGGTACGTATAAACTCGAGGAAGTTCCTGACAAATAATCCACGATTATACCGTCAGCATCTAGTCGAAAATACAAATCAGGTAAAGCGCGAAAAACAGCTTCTAACTCTAAAGTTTTTTGGCGCAATGCTTCCTCGGCGTAGTACCGATCGCTAATATCAAAAATCACCCCGTCCAAATAGCAAACGTTTCCATCTGCGTCGAACATAGGAGAACCTTTATCCCACACCCATTTAACCGTGCCGTCTGCTGCTAGCAAGCGATATTCCAAGTTATAAGACTCTTTTTTTTCTATGCTTTGCCGCATAGTTGCTTCTACTTTTGCCAAATCTTCCGCGTAAATAATGCTAGCAAAAGTCCGGTTTCCCCTGTCCAAAACCCAAATAAAATCTGCCGCATGGTAGCCCGTTAATAAGTAAACGGCATCGCTAATAAAATTAGTCGAAAAATCGCACTTCCAGCGATAAACCACTCCGGGAATATTAGCTACCAAAGACCTAAATCTTGATTCACTTCTACGCAAAGCTGCTTCCGATTCATGTCGTTCTGTAATATCGTGAGCGAAAGCTAGCACTGCAAATACATTACCCTCAGCGTCGCGCAGGGGAAGTTTTTGGGTATCAAAAATATGTACTGAACCGTCAGCAAGAGTTGCCGGATCGCAGGGATTGTGGATGATTTCGCCGGCCATTACAGCAGAGTCGTCTGTGCGGAATCCTCGGATATTTTTGGCCCAATTCCCAAACACGAGTTCTTCTGAAAATCCTAATTCTAAATCAGATTTGCCAATAATTTCTTCGACGGTTTTACCAATTGCTTGAGCGAAACTCTTGTTTGCCAAAATACAGCGAAAATTTTTGTCTTTTGCCAAAATCCAGTCGCTAGTTTTGTCTATTACTGTACGCAGGAGTTGTTCGGAACGTTCGGTTTTTTCCAAAGACGCCTGCAGTTCTAGTTCTAGGCACTTGCGGGTAGTAATGTTTTCAAAAGCAACACCGACGCAGTTGTTGGGTAATGGAAAAGCTTTAATAGAAAAAGCGCGAGTTATGCGGCCACCTTCATCGCACTCAATATCTTCAAGTTCTACGGCTTTCTGGGTGCGAATTACCGAAGCAAATGCTTGGGGAATGTTTTTCGATCGCAGATGGGGAAAAATCTCGTCGATTGTCATTCCCAAAACATCCGCCATTTCTAATCCGGTAAACTTGGTAGCAGCGGGATTGGAGGCGATCGCCCTGAGAGTGCTGTCATCGTCTATATTTTCTAAATGGTAGACGTACAAACCAATTTGCATATTCTCGACAATTTGGTCGTAGAGGCGCACGCTTTCGTCTACCTGCCTGCGTTCGGTAATATCTTCAGTAATCCCCAAAACGTACTGAGGACGCCCTGCAGCGTCGAGAATTGGCACTTTGCGGGTGTGCAGTATTCTCATACCTTTGTGGCGAGTTTGGATCGGCTCTTCGGCTATGTCTTTAACAGTAGATTGGTTGTGCTCACCGGTCAATATTTCCCTGTCTTGAGCAGTAAAAACATCAGCTTGTTCTTTGGGGTAAATATCGTAGTCATTTTTGCCGATCGCCTCTTGAGAGGTAACACCTGCGATCGTTTCTCCCGCTTTATTCCACAGCACAAATTTCAGCGAAGAAGCATCTTTAGCAAAAACCCCCACCGGCAGATTTTCTACTACGGAATTGAGGAACCCTCTAGCTGATTTTAATTCAGCTTCGGCACGCTTGCGTTCGATGCCTAAAGCGATGACATCAGCAACCGATGCTAAAGTTTCCTGAAAAGGTGCTGTCAGCGGCTGGCTGCTGATAATTACCATGACTCCCACCAGCCGTTCTTCGACTATCAAAGGGTAGCCGGCGAAGGTGAGAATTTGCTTGGGAATTTGGCAATTTGTCGGCTTTTGACTGGTGTTGATAATTGCTAATTCGGAACTTTGCGCCTCTGTTGCTTTCGGGGATTCTTCCTCTGGGAGTCCAAAATTATTCAGTTCAAATCCGCAGTCAAATTCCGGTTTTTGCTGTTTGGCGATCGAGTTAACCTTACTTTCAATAAAGCTAGCCCGATCGTCTGTGCGGCTGTAGATTCCCGATGCTGCTTGCAATTGGCAAACATTATGTTGAGAGTTGAAAGTCCAAATTTCAGCCGAAGCGACATCGAGATTTCGCACCATTGCCTCGCAGCAGGGAAGCAGGATATCTTGAGGGTGTTTGGTGAGAGCAATACCCACATCGGCTACCATTGCTGTGAGGCGAGAAGCTTGGGCTTTTTCTGCTTCCAGCCGTTTGCGATCGGTGATATCTTCCACCAAAGAAAGCACGGTAAAAGTGTCGCCACTGCGAATAATCGAGTTGAACCAGCGACACCAAATCACCTGTCCGCTTTTAGTATAGTTGCGGTTAATTGAAGTATTACCGTTGCCGGTGGCTAGCTCAAGCTCGATCGCGCTTACAGCCTCTCTATCTTCCTCGCAAACCAAAGCCAAATCACCGAACTGCTTGCCCATCATATCATCGGATGTCCAGCCAAAGATTTCCTCGGCGCGTTTCGACCACTGAATGATCCGAAAATCTTCATCCCAGCCTACCATTGCCAGCGGACTGTTAGCTGCATTCAACCACAGTAAATGGTTCGATCGGCGCAACTGTTGAGTTTTCTGCTGCTGCCAGCGGTAATGCCTGGTGATATCTCTACCGACGCCCAAAACCCGCATCTGCTTGCTAGAGGCATCCACCGCTGGGGTGTAAGCAGTTTCGTAAATTTTAATCCCGCCGTCTGCCGTCGTCACCTCATGAATTGCCAGCCTTGTTTCCCCGGTAATAAATACTTGTTGCAGGCAACAATCAATCTGCGAGATTATATTTTTGACAGCCGGATTATTAGGATATAATTTCAATAATTCCTGATTAGTTTTGTTGAGTATTTCAGCAGGCTCCAATCCCATCCAACCAGCAGCAATAGGATTGATCGATAAATAATTTTGCTGTCGATCGCACTCTAGGAAAGCATCAACAGAGTTAGAGAAAAAAGACTGAAACGAGTTGATAACTTCCTGCATGGGTATTTTTTCATGAGAAAAGCTTAGTATTACGGAAACCTCGTGTCTTTAGACTCATACCTTGCACTATTTTCAATAAGCTTTTATGGGCGGGCAGGATGCCCAACCCACAAGAAATTAGCTATTTGTGGAACAGGCAAGATGCCTGTTAAGCGAGAATGGTGCAAGATGTGAGTAGATTGATCGAGGTAGCACTCATCAGGCCGTTTTAACTGCCTTGAATATAGATTATTGCTACAGGCGGATACTCGGTCACTTGGTACTTTTATGCTCTACTTTCAACGGAACAATTACCGTTTCAAATATTTCACCTGCGATCGCATAGCAGCTTGAGCTACACCCATATTTTTGATAACCTAATCAGTTAAGACGATAGCTGGTCAACTATGTCTTTTGATTAGGGCATAAAGCCCCATCTCTTCCGAGCGGGGTGCTGACTTGCTTAAGCTCTCAAATTTTCCTAAAGTTAGTTTAACCCACTCAAATCTTTTTGGACACTGTACTGCTGCGTTTCCCGGTGCAATTTTCGGCGCTGTTCCCTATAATACAAAAATTTTAAACAAATAGTATTTTTGGGAATATAGCTTAATAACAGCAGATGGTCTTTTTTTACACCAGACCCAGCGGATACAAAAGCGAGATCGAGAGACGGGGAGACGGGGAGACGGGGAGGTGGGCAGAGGTTAATCCACAACCTGCGAGAAAAATGCTTAAGAAATGCCCGACAGCTTCCCAATTCCCGATTCCCAATTCCCAATTTGGTAATCTGAAAGCGGTTTGGCAGTACGCGAAGCAAAGAACGCAAGCCGTGCAAAGCCATGTAACATAAAGATTGCGATATTTTTCTATGTAATATGGAACTATTAGATACCTTGATTGTGGGTGCGGGTATTAGCGGTTTGAGTTTGGCGCACGCACTTCACAAGGAAGCAACGAATCCATCCTCGCTAAAGATTTTAGTCGCTGAGAGTCAGGGACGTGTGGGCGGGAACATCACCACTGTGACAGCGGGGGGGTTTCTCTGGGAGGAGGGCCCGAACAGTTTTTCGCCGACGCCGGAATTGATGAAGTTGGCTGTGGATGTGGGATTGAAGCAGGAGTTGATTTTTGCCGATCGCAAATTGCCTCGTTTTGTGTATTGGCAAAAAAAACTGCAACCGGTGCCGATGACTCCACCGGCGATGATTCAGTCTCAGTTACTGAGTTTTCCGGGAAAACTGCGGGCGTTGTTCGGGGCTTTGGGGTTTGTCGCGCCGGCAATGGGCGATCGACTTTCGCAGCAGGGTGACGAAGAAACTGTTTCTCAATTTTTCCGCCGTCATCTGGGCACGGAAGTGATGCAGCGGTTGGTGGAACCTTTTGTATCTGGGGTTTATGCCGGCGATCCGCAACAACTTAGCGCGGCGGCGGCTTTTGGGCGGGTAACGAAGATGGCTGATCTCGGTGGCGGGCTGGTGGCGGGGGCGCTGCTTTCTGCTAGGAAAAGACCCCCCCAACCCCCCCTTACCAAGGGGGGGCTAAAGACTGTTGCAGACCCGAATGTTCCTAAAACTAGGCCGGGGGAGTTGGGTTCGTTTAAACAGGGGTTGAAAGCTTTGCCAGAGGCGATCGCTGCTGAATTGGGCGATCGACTGAAACTCAACTGGCATCTGACTCGCCTCGATCGTACACAACGCGAAACTTATATTGCTGTATTCTCCACGCCCGACGGACAGCAGGAAGTTGAAGCGCGTACCGTGGTTTTGACCACGCCGGCTTATGTTACAGCCGATTTGTTGCAGCCTCTGCAACCAGAAGTTAGCAGCGCTTTACAAGCTTTTACTTATCCTACGGTTGCCTGCGTTGTATTAGCATATCCGCACTCAGATGTCAAGGGTAAATTAGTAGGTTTTGGAAATTTAATTCCGAGGGGGCAGGGAATTCGCACTCTGGGGACGATTTGGACATCAAGTTTATTTGCTGATCGCACGCCTGCAGGCTGGCACACTCTCACCAGTTTCATCGGCGGGGCTACAGACTCGGAAATTGGCAATCTCGACTCAGAAGAAATCGTTCGTGAGGTGCACCGAGATTTGTCTCGGATTTTGCTGAAACCAGATGTGCCACAGCCCAAAGTTTTAGCGGTGAATGTGTGGAAGCGGGCGATTCCTCAGTACAATTTGGGGCATTTCGATCGCCTGCAACAAATCGATCAAGGCTTAAAATCTTTGCCGGGGGTGTATTTGTGCAGCAACTACGTTGGCGGCGTGGCTTTGGGAGATTGCGTGCGAAGGGGTTTCGATCGTGCACGAGAAGTGGGCGAGTATTTGCAGAACAAACAATCAGATACTCGATCGATCTGAATTCTTGTGTGGGGAGGGCGGGTTTACCGAAAAAATGGGTTTAAAGCCCCGTCCTTACAGGACGGCTTTAATTCCGTCAAAACTGTGAATTAGTTTTTATATCCATCATAGCGACGTAAATGTTAGTATTTGAAGCCAAGCTAGAAGGAAAGAGGGAGCAGTACGAACGGCTAGACGAAGCCATTCGTACTGCTCGCTTTATTCGTAATAGCTGCATCAGGTACTGGATGGACACAAAAGGTGTAGGTCGCTATGACTTAAGCGCTTATTGTGCAGTCTTAGCCAGGGAATTTCCTTGGGCAGCCAAGCTTAACTCAATGGCTAGGCAGGCTTCGGCCGAAAGAGCTTGGTCAGCGATTGCACGGTTTTTCGACAACTGCAAAAAAGCAAAACCCGGAAAGAAAGGTTTTCCCCGTTTCAAAAAGCATGAAACGCACGGTTCTGTTGAATACAAGACTTGCGGATGGAAGCTTTCTGACGACAGGCGAAATATAACTTTCACCGACGGATTTAAAGCAGGAAGTTTTAAATTATGGGGAACTCGTGACCTACACTTTTATCAGCTAAGTCAAGTCAAGCGGGTTCGCGTAGTTCGTCGAGCCGATGGATACTACGTGCAATTCTGTATTGATGCCGAACGAAATGAAAAGCGGGAACCTACGGGACGAACCATTGGTTTAGACGTAGGGTTAACGCACTTCTATACAGACTCTGACGGAAACACCGTAGAGAATCCACGTCATTTGAGAAAGTCCCAGAGGTCGCTTAAAAAGCTTAATCGCAGGCTTTCTAGAACGCAGAAAGGCTCTAAAAATAGAGCTAAGGCTCGGAATCATTTAAGTAGAAAACACCTCAAGGTAAGTAGGCGGCGTAAAGACTTTGCCGTGAAATTAGCAAGGTGCGTAGTCCAGTCCAACGACTTGGTAGCCTATGAAGACTTGTCGGTGCGTAACATGGTTAAAAATAAAAAGCTGTCCAAGTCTATATCAGATGCAGCCTGGACAGCTTTTAGGAATTGGGTTGAATATTTTGGCAAAGTATTTGGGGTGGCGACTGTTGCAGTACCGCCTCACTATACAAGCCAAAACTGTTCTAGTTGCGGGAAAGTGGCGAAGAAATCGTTAAGTCAAAGAACACATATTTGTCCGCATTGTGGATTTGTTTTAGACCGAGATTGGAATGCGGCTCGCAACATATTAGAACTAGGATTGCGTACCGTAGGGCATACGGGAACCTCAAACGCCTCTGGAGATATCGACCTCTGTTTGAATGAGGAGACTCTTTCAAATAAGTCGGGTCGCCGAAAGAGGAAGCCTAAACAGTGATGTTTAGAATCACCGTGGCTTTAGCCCGGTGAGAATGTCAAAAATATCGAGTATGTTAATCCGAGATATTGGTGAACCCGCGCCTACAGCCTTCTGCCTTCATATCCGCTGCCTAATGCCGAATGTTACTAGGTTGTGGGTTCAAACTTGTAACCCACCCCCCGGACGGTTTGAATCATCGGCATTTGATTGGGATCTAGTTCAATTTTGCGGCGAATTTGACCTATATGGACATCCACCACGCGATCTGCTCCTACATACTCGTAGTCCCAAACTTCATGCAGCAATTCCGATCGCCTCCACACGCGACCGGGTTTGCTGGCCAAACAGTAAAGCAGGTCGAATTCTAAAGCAGTCAAAGCAACTATCTGACTGCCGAGAATTACCTCGCGGCGAACCGGATCTATTAGTAGCTCTCCAAAAGTAAGAGTTTGTTGTTCGGCGGGAGTAACAATGCGTTTGCGCTTCAAAATTGCTGCAACGCGAGCTCCAATCTCTACAAGACTAAAAGGTTTAGTAATGTAGTCGTCAGCACCTTCGGCAAACCCTTTCATTTTGTCAGCTTCATCGGTTCGGGCAGTCAGCATCAACACAAACACGCCCGTGCGTCTTTGCATTTCTTGACACAGTTTGTAGCCAGTCGTATCAGGTAAATTTACATCTAGAACTACTAAGTCAGGATTGAGTTGCTCAAATAATTCCAGACCAGTCTGACCGTCCTGGCCAGACTCAACTTGATAACCTTGCTGGCTCAAAAAACGATGAATTAAATTTCGGATTGCCGGGTCGTCATCAACCACAAGGATTTTTACAGGGGCCATGACCACAAGTTTGCTTGAAGAATTAGGCAAGAATATTCAGCCATAATAATAGAAAACTGGATACAAATCTCGAAAAAATTGAGCTTTTAATAGTTATAGCTCTCTTTATAACCTACGCAAAATTTCAGGCAATAAATCTCCAGGAACTTTGGATAAGGCTAAATTTTGGCCTGGCAGCCCACATTCACTATAGAAAGCTCTAATCGTTTTGACAATATAGCTCAATGCTGTTTGCCGGGAATCAGCAGCTTGGGAGTTTGCCGGGGCTTGCAGGTTGAGTTTATCCCCATATGTTAACCCTTTGTCATTGAGATATTGTCCCCATTCGGCGCACACTTGCAACTGGTGCTGCAGCGCTGCTTCTAGATGGCTTGTCTGTGCGACTTTGTTAGCGGCGAAATCTGGGTCTGTGGCTAGTTGATAGTGGGCTAGTCCGAGATTGTTACGGGCGGCCAAGGCGTCAAAAGTGAGTTTGGTTCGATCGATCTCTCCGGCAATATCCAGGGCGGCTTCGTAGGCGGTAATCGCCTGCTGCAATGATTCCGTCCGCGCCTGTTTCTGCTGAAACTGGTTCGCCAAATGCCAATAAGCGGTACCGAGATTGTTGTAGGTGGCTGCTGCTGCTGCGGGTACTAATTCTCTGGTGCGGTATTTCAATGCTTCGCGGTAGGCGGAAATCGCCCTGACTAGCAGGGGTTCTGAGGGTTGGTGCTGGGCGAGGTTCCAGCAGGCGGTACCGAGGTTGTTTTGCACTCCGGCATAGTTGAGGGGTTCTCGTTCGGGACTGTAACAGGAGAGGGCTTGGGTGTAAGCTGCGATCGCACTTTTGAGATATACGATCGGCTCACCATCTTGGGCTAAATTCCAGTATGCTGTCGCCAAATTATTCTGAGCAGCAGCGTACTGCTGAGGCTCCACGGCGGGATCGAGATCCAGCAGCGCTTGTTGGTAAGCTGCAACTGCGTGCTGCAAGTTCTCTGTCTTGTCTCGATAGCGGGCTAAATCGGCCGAGGCGATTCCCAAGTTTTTGTTTAATCTAACGCGGGTTTGGGGTACGGTTTCGGCATCTGTTCGGTTCAAACCTTCAAGGTAGAGGGCGATGCTGCGTTCAAGACAGGATACTGGATCTGAGGCGTTATGCTGCGTGCGATCGCGCGACAGCATCCAGTAGAGAGTGCCGAGATCGTTGAGGAGATCGGAAATTGGCGGTAGAGTGTTGGACTCCTGGGCGTACTGAGTTAAATTTTCTGTCAATTGGGCAATCAGCCGCGCGCATTCCTCAGTTAGTGGTTGATTTTGCTGCGAGTTGCTGTCAACTTCGAGATAGGCAATCACTTGTTCGATCGCGCGAATGGCGATTGTCAGGTTTTGCTCTGAAACGTCTCCGCCCAGAATGCGATCGCGGTAGTAATTTCCCAAACCGTGATAAGCCAAAGCCAATGCTTCGGAACAACACTGATGTTCTTGCAGCAGTTCGATGTATTGCAGGGTTTGCAGCGGCAGAAAATTCTCCTCTGATGCGGCATTATTTTCGGCTGCCAAATCCTCAGAAGCCGCTGCTAGCACCAAATCTGCCAGTTGGACGGATTTAGAATCTGGCGCTGGGGACGGGGGATGGGAAATTGGGGATGGTTCCTCATCTGCCAGTTGGACGGATTTAGAATCTGGCGCTGGGGACGGGGGATAGGCAATTGGGAATTGTTCATCTGGAATTGGGGATTGTTCGTCGGGAATTGGGGATTGTCCAGACAAAGAAGATATTAAAAGTTGGTTGCCAAAGTCTCCGCTGTCCCGCAAGTTTCGCAAGTCTCCTGAGTTCCCGAAGTCCTCAAAGTGCCCGAAGTCTTCCTTAGCTGGAGTTGGTTCGCCTTCAAACTCAAATACTCCGGTTCGCCAGTGCCAAAATTCCGGGGCCGATTGTTCGATCGAACTTAGCCAGGGCCGCGACACCCACAGCAACAGAGTAGACTCGCACAATTGCAGGTTTACTTCGATGTCTCTCAAATAGCTCAGGAACGACCACTGCACGGCTGCTGACTGCCTGGTCAGGTGTTCGGCCCCGATAATTTGAAATCCCGGCAAAGGGCTGTAGCTGCCTCTGTTTTGCGGCGGTGGGTGTTGGGTCAGCCACGCGGCGATCGAACCCCAAGGATTTGGATCGCTCAAGTCGAGTTCCAAACTGACAAATCGGGGGTAGTCGATCCGAGGATCGGAGCCTGCGCTCTCTGCGATTAATTCTGTGTGCAAGCGGGCTGCCAGACAGTCCCGCAAGCACAAGTCGTCGCAGGCGGCGATAAAAATTTGACGGCGTAAATTGAGGTCGATCGCCTGTTTCAAGCGTTGGTAGATCAGCTTGTTCGAGCTAGAAACTTTTTGGGAAGGAATAGACATCAGGAGCAGCCGATTTTAGATTTTAGATTTTAGGTTTTAGGTTTTAGATTTTGGATTGTAGATTTTAGAGTTGAGAGTTGAAATCTCGATCGCTCATAACTCACAACTTGCGCCCCGAAGGCAGTCAATCGATTTTAGATTTTAGATTTTAGATTTTAGATTGAAGCCTTGACCGCACGGATAAATTCGGGGGCTCCTTTATCGGATACAGGTTTTTTATTTCTGGGCCCTGAGTCTGCTTTCGGAATGAATCACGTGGCGGGTATCCTGGATGCTTGATTGTCAATCGCACCGGTGATGACTAAAGGATTGTAGATGTTCAATTGGCAATTTTATGTGGGTGACGAACCCGTGTTAGTATTTGCAACCCAAGTCCCTGAACCCGAAAGCAGAGAGGAAAAAACCAAATTTCTGCTTGTCTTATTTAGCTTTCGGGCTCGCTCGGCACGCTTCAGGATTGTCGCAACTACCTGCTTTTATTGAAACACAAAAACCATGTTTCCTTGGGAAAGGAAAACATGGTTTCTCGAAGGATTATTTAAAATTGCGATTTGAAGCAGCTTTGAGTCTCAGGCCAGTTTTCAGACGGAGGCAGCCACGTACACCAAACCGGCGACTAACATGGCTGCTGCAATACCCAGGATGATGTAGTTCCGCTGCTGGTTCTTGTTAGGAGGTACGGCTTCATACACCTTCGGCTCTTTAGCAAAGTTGTTCAGGCGTCCATCGTCATCTTTGATGTAAGGCATCAGTCACAATCCTTAATATTTTTGATGTTTACAACTGTACCAAAAAAGCGCCCAGGAAAATTCAGGAATTTATTTTGACGTGACGGTGCCTGTTTGGGGGGAAGAGGCGATCGCATAATCTTTGATCGGCATTCTGCCTGCTAAGTACGCCATCCGCCCCGCTTCTGCTGCCATGGACATTGCTTTTGCCATTGCCGGGGAATTTTGGGCATTGGCGATCGCGGAATTAATCAACAGTGCATCGGCTCCCATTTCCATTGCTCGCGCCGCTTCGCTGGGGGTTCCGATCCCCGCATCGACAACCACAGGAACCTTCACCGTGTCAATAATTATTTGAATGTTGGCCGCATTGTTGATCCCTTGTCCTGAACCAATGGGGGAACCTAAAGGCATGACTGTCGCACAACCGACTTCTTCGAGGCGTTTTGCCAGCAGGGGATCGGCATTGATGTAGGGCAAAACGGCAAAACCTTCTTTAACTAATTGTTCTGCCGCTTCCAAAGTGCCGATCGGATCTGGCAGCAAATATTTAGCATCGGGAATCACTTCTAATTTGACAAAATTATTGTCTTCTTGCCCTAAAAGTTTCGCCATTTCCCGCCCCAAACGAGCTACTCTAATCGCCTCATCCGCAGTTTGACAACCGGCAGTATTTGGCAGCATCCAGATTTTAGTCCAATCGAGAGCCTCTGCCAATCCTTCATGCCCCGGAGCATTTGTTTGCACTCGCCGCACAGCTACAGTCACAATTTCGCACCTGCTAGCGTTGACACTTTGCTGCATTTCTGCGATGCTGCGATATTTTCCCGTCCCCGTCATCAAACGAGAATGAAAAGTTTTGCCGGCAATAACCAGAGGTCGATCGGAGATAGTGAGGGGTGGCGCTATGTGTCCGTGTTTTGGGTCTCCAAAAATAGCATATTCTAGCCCCTTTTCCCATTCTTCTCTGCCTCCGAGCATATTTTCTAGCAGCCAACCTTCTTTATTGGTGAGTTCGTCCCGAGTTACTGCGTAGAGGATCTCTCCAACAATAATCAATCTTGCATCCCGCGGCATATTATTTTTTATACCGTTATTTACGATTTCTTCAAATTCTTGAAAAACGCTGCCCATTTTCCCATTCCTCTCTAGTAATTTTTAGAACAGATTGGTTGTTGAAAACCAAAATGATAGTTTGCATGAGATGCTTAACATCCCAATATATGGCTTGCCTGATGCCTTCGTCTATCTCTCGAATGTCGTAAATTTCTATATTTACGTGAAAAATGACTGCATTTGCACTTTGATTTTTGGCTTTTCCCAACCCTTCTTGGACTCTATTTTTTAAATTACTCGACTCTTTTGTTAATTCCTTAAATTCGCAAATTTGACCGTCAACGTCAGCGTCTGGAGTTTTAGTTCCCGACGGTGCTTGTTCGCTCAAAAGTCTAACTCTCTTTCCCATTTTCGCCAAAACTTCAGACACAAAAATTTCGGAATTATTAAGATTATGGTCTTGGTGGACGAGTACAAATCCGCCAGCTATCTCATCAAAATAATAGCGCCGATATTCTGGTTCTGCCTTTTCGTAGATGGCTCTGCTTGTCTCGATATATTCTGAATTCACCGTTACTATACTCTCAATGGACTCGGATCGGGTAGAGTTAAATCTATGAAAGCAAATGTCGAGCAACTGGCTAAAATTGGAATATTTGCCAGCTTAAACCAAACTGAATTAGAGCGATTGCAAGAACACACAGTAATTCGGAGTTACCGACAGGGAGAAGTTGTGATGTATGAGGGCGATCGCATCCCGGAAAAATTATACACTCTTTTGAGCGGTTCTCTGCGGGTTGCAAAAACAGCGGCAGCGGGCAAAGAAACAATTCTCCGCACTTTATTTCAGGGAGATATTTTTGCCGCACCTGCTTTGCTAGGCAACGGCATTGCCCCCGCAACGGTGACTGCAGAAACTGATGTGGAAGTTCTTACCACAGAACGGGAAGTTTTGCTAGCAGCAATTCGGGAAAATCCTGAGATTGCCTTGCGAATATTGGCGGTGTTTAATCAGCGGTTGCAGCAACTGCACGAGACTGTGCACGGTTTGGTGTCGGAAAGGGCGATCGTGCGGCTGGCCCGATTTATTCATTACTTTGGCGTCGAGCAAGGTAGGAAGATGGCGGATAATAGTGTATGTTTAGAAAAACGTTTTCCCTACTATCAAATTGCTCGCAGTATTGGCATTACCTACGAAGAATGCGTGCGGTTGTTTAAGAAACTCAAGCCGTTTGTCTCCTACAGTCGAGGCGGTAAAATTATTATATTAGATTGGGAAAAATTGGAGGATGTCGCCTCTGGAGATGAAATAGAATAAATGTTAAAATCCCAATGCTCGTAGGGGCGGGTTTTACCAACAATTTACGTCTCAAACTAACAATCTCGTAAACCCGCCCCGCCCCAACTGATGATGCTACGGGACATGATTTCACAAACAATATTTGACTGCAACTCACTATCTACATAAACCCGCCCCGATTCACGGGTTGTGGGGGGCGGGTTTATGAGATTATTGATTTTAGTCAATTATGGTTGGTAAAACCCGCCCCTACAGCAATATTTATGGGATTAATGAGGCTCGGAAAGTGTCAAAATAAACGCCAAATTTTCTTCGGCTTTCAAAGCGTGAAGAGCTTGACCGGGCATGAAGATAAATACCCCCGGTTCCAAAACAATATCCTTGCCTTCCAAAGTCAAAATACCCTTGCCTTCGATGACATTAACTGTGGCATTCCGTGCAGAGGAGTGTTCCGAAATTTCCGTTCCTGCAGCCAGACAAAATAAACTGTACTGACAATTATTGTCTTTGACTAAAATTTTGTTCAGCACTCCGGCGGCGGGATATTCAATTGCGTCTCGGAGTTGGATTGCTGAAGATTGTAGCGGTAAAAGAGTAGTAGTCATAGTTTTTGACAATTAATTAATTTGGTCACAAGTCTCGAATTTATCAGTGGCTTCACTTTCTTCCATCGAAAATCGAAAATCGATTGAGTCGGTTAAGATTGTTTTTTGGCAGAGATAACGATGTAGCCTAGATCCTGTTGGTAATGCTGGAAAACTCGACGCATTGCTAATATACGATCGCGAATTTGCGATCGACTTAATATATTCCACACAATCCGCACAGTACCCACAAACCCTTCATCTTGCAGCATTCGCGACAAATTTAGGAGGCCCATCGCCCCAGTTTGACACTTTTCTACTTGCAAACCCGCGTTTTGGTAAAGAGCAATCCAGCCAGACTCAGACAAAGGCGTTGAATTAGCCCGAGTCACTTCTGATAAAGCTTTTTGAATTTCTGATTCTCGGTTTCTAGCTAAAAGTTCGTGAGAGAGAAACTTGCCACCTGGTTTTAGCCGATCGCAAATTCCCGATACAATTTTAGCTTTCCCCGACGGTGACTGCATTGTCAGGATAGCTTCAGCCAACACCCAATCAAACTGTTGGGAAATCCGATCCAAGTGAAAAATATCTCCTTCCACAATTTCTACTCGATCGCTCAAACCGGCTGCTGCAACATTAGCACGAGCGCGGGCCACACTTTCGGGATTTTTCTCAACTCCCACTACTTTTACGCCAAAACGTTCAACAAGGGCGATCGAACTATATCCAAAACTAGCCGCCAACTCCAAAACAGTCTCGTCCGGTTGAAAATCCGCCCATTCAAATAACTGTTCCGTAGCAATTTTCCCCCCCGGCCTCAGCATTTTCTTACCCGCCGCGGCCAGAACTTGATGTCCGGGTGCAGTCTTAAAATTGAGAGCAGTATTGGTCATTAAATTGACCTCCTATTTAACCTTACTCTCAGTTTGCCAAATTATCCCAAATCTTTCTATGATCTAGCTCATATTCAAATTATCGTAGGCTGACGAACCCTACAATATCAGGAATTATACCATGTCAGACCCTCAACAATTCGGACTGTTTTTGATTGCCCACAATGGTTTCAGTCGAAAGCCCAACACCCGTACTCGTTGTAGTAGAACTTATTTCTGTTAATCCTGCCAACGAATTCGCTTTAAGAAACAATTGTCTCATTCCGCTCTTTAAAACATTGCTGCAACACAGAAACAGGCAGCTCATTCAATTGACCCGATCGCACAAATTCAGCATAAGTATCAGCCTCTATTGCCTCCAAATCCCCTTCGAGTTTGTCGATAGTCATTTGCCGCAGTTCAGGAGACCGATCGTACATTTGATTGATTTCTGCTTGCAGCAAGTTTAATTTTTCTTGAAGCTGACTCACGAGATGATTAGAAAACTCAGGCTCGATTTTACGATCGCTCGATACTTCAGATAGATGCTTGAGAACCCGATTGAGAGCAACACGTTGGGCGATCGCCTCCAGATACTCCTGGCGGAACTCCTGGTTGTTCAACAACCCCAGTTTTTCCAGCAGCGCCTTGGTGGTTAAACCTTGTACTAGCAGCGTAAATAAAACTACGCCAAACACGATCGCAATAATTTTTGGTCGATCGGGCAGAACATGGGGTACGCTCAAAGCTAAAGCAATCGAGACAGAACCCCGTAATCCTCCCCACCAAATCACAGTTTGATCTGGCAATGAAATTTTAGATTTTCCTAACCAATTGCTCAACCATCCTAGACCAAAAATAGCGATCGCTCGCGTCACAAACATCGCCACTACAGTTATGCCAATCACTCCTAAATTCGCTCCCAAATCAGCAAACCTTATCTGATCGCCAATCAGCAGGAACATGATCGAATTTACAAAAAACGCCAAAAAATTCCAAAATTGTGTTACCGCAAGTCTGGTACTGGGTTGCATACCAATCTGAGAGCCAAAATTGCCAAATATCAAGCCCATCGTCACCACTCCAATCACCCCTGAACCACCCAATTCCTCCACAATTATATAAGTGCCGTAGGCGGAAACTAAGGTTAACGATTGCTCCACCAAAGGTAAATCAAATGGTTGAGTCAGATAAGAAACTCCAAAACCGATTAAACTGCCGACAACAACCCCAATTCCCACAAAAGCTAAGAAACGCGCAATCAGAATTGGGATGCCAACGTCATCAGTCCCTAGAGAGAATCCCACCAAAAAACTAAAGGCAACAATAGCAATGCCATCATTAAATAAACTCTCTCCCTCCACCAGCAAAGCTAGGCGTTTTTCCACTCCCAGTTCCCGGAACAATGCAATTACAGAAACAGGATCAGTAGCAGATATACTAGCTCCTACCAACAGAGCGATCGCTAAAGAAACTCCCGCTATTTGGTTGAGAGCAAAAGCCACGCCAGCAACAGAAATAACAACACCCAAAACCGCATAAAGAGCGATCGGCAGCAAATCCCGCTTGAGTTTAGACCATTCCAGATTCCAAGCAGCTTCAAACAACAGAGGCGGCAAAAAAATCAACAGAATTAGTTTCGGTGAAAGCGTCACCAGCCGCACATCTATAAAAGCCAAACCCAACCCGACAATTACTAACAGCAGCGTGTAGGGAATTTTGCTCAGCCACCCAAAGATTTGCGGCAGCGTCGCCACAGTTAAGGAAACCGCTAGCACTAAGAGAAATTGCTTCAGATTCCCCTCGATCGTCACTTGGTTAATTAGAGTTTCTGGGGTCATATAATTAGGAATAAAATAGTTAAGGCTTCGGTTTTGAGCGGGGCTTATTCAGCGTCGATCGCCGCACTTCTTCAACTTGACTGACTTGAAAAATTAGGGTAAAGGGTTGACCCATTTCTTTTTCGACAAATTCTTCTAAAAGCTGCACCTGTTTGGGTGTCAAAGCTTCGCTGCTGCGAACACTCAGACGAACTTCCGGCGGTTTCGCCAACCAGTTAGTATCAGTTGCAATCAGTTCCACCCGTTGAAAAGTGATAGTTCTGTTAAGCAAAGCCCGCTTCAGACTGGCTTCGAGTTGCGCTTGCTCGATCAATTCTGCAAAACTCACCCCCAAAGGAATTACAAGTATAGCCGTCAATGCTAGCGCCCAAAATAGGGCTTTACCGGCGCGATGTAGGGGGGTGTAGCCAGCCATTAAAGAGGTTAGCATACAGGAGAGAGTTATTCCCAGCAAATTAGTAAGATACAGGAGGCTTGCTCCCAAACTGAGCGACCAATTAGCTTGAGATAAGCCTAAACCTATAACACAAATTGGCGGCATGAGAGCCACGGCGATCGCAGTTCCCGCCAGAGTAGCAGAAACTTTGGGCTGAACTTTCGCATAGCCGCTGATTCCCCCAGCGGCGATCGCAATTCCTAAGTCTAGTAATGTAGGTTTAGAACGAGCTAGAACTTCGCTTCCAAAGTCGGGAAGTTGTACCAAAGCGCCCAAAAAACAAGCTAGAAAAATTGCTAGCAGCGTCCCTACTGATAATGCAATTAAACCTTTGCGGAAGAGGAGAACGTTACCTTCTACGGCTCCAAACGCTAACCCTCGGATTGGCAACATCAGAGGGGCGATGATCATAGCACCGATGATGACGGCCGCACTGTTGGAAAGCAGTCCAAAGGTGGCGATTATACAGGAGCCGAGAATTAAGACAAGATAGTTAATATCTAGGGTTGATTCTTCCAACAAGTCAACTCGTATTTGCTTTAAATGCTCTGGAGCAATCCTGCTCCTGGTGAAATATTTAAGACGGTCTCGAATAGGGTTGAGCAAAATAATCTCCTTAAATTGGGGGATTGTATCTCTATGCAGGTAAGGTCAGTCGATTTTAGATTTTAGATTTTAGATTTTAGATTTTAGATTTTAGATTTTAGATTTTAGATTTTAGATTTTAGATTTTAGATTTACTCCACAGATTTTAGATTTACTCCAAATATGAATCTGGGAGCTTGAACAAAAGTCTAAAATTTGGACGGCTCACGACAAGAGTCGGGGGCTGGTATCCCTCTGCAGGTGCGAGCAAAAACAATCCAAATCCCAGCCAGCAAGTTTTCGAGGATGTCCCAGAACTATGAAGCAATTGCAGCGCCACTAATACCCAGCAGTTGCATCAAATCCCCGACCTGGAATGACGGGAGGGCGATGAATAACGCGATCGGCAATAATTGATTTATAATCAAGATATATACTCCACCCCATAATACCGAATCATGCTCGCAGAAGCAAACGCCACACTTTGGCCTAGTCTAATTACTGTTTCAGCATTAATTCTCTACTTCGTTGTTACCATCAACGTCGGCAGAGCTAGATTCAAATACAAAGTTTCTCCCCCGCAGGTGACAGGAAACCCAGACTTTGAGCGAGTGTTGCGAGTTCAGCAAAATACCTTAGAGCAAATGATTCTATTTTTGCCCTCGCTGTGGCTGTTCTCGCAATTTATCAGCCCAATTTGGGGCGCTGGTATCGGCGCAGTTTGGATAGTTGGACGCATTTTGTTTGCTTGGGGTTACTATCAAGCTGCCGAAAAAAGAGCAGCAGGATTTGGCATTAGTACCTTAGCTACTTTAGCTTTGCTTGGTGGTTCCTTAACTGGCATAATTATGTCGCTGCTGAAGGTTGGAGCGTAACTTCCGATCGACATAATTGTTTTTCTACTCGTTTCCAGGCTCTGCCTGGTAACGCAGACCCGGAGGCTGTGCCTCCAATTTTCCTGCTGAAAAAGCGAGGCAGAGCCTCTGCACAGGGGTTCCCAGGCAGAGCCAGGGAACCAGTTAAACCAGTTAAATGTAATAAATGTTAGGAGTAAATATGTCAGAAACCAACAAACCCGTATTTGAAATTAGCCCGAAACTTTTTCAGCAGCTTGTCGAGTGGCAAGAAAAACTTGAACGAGAAGATGAATTAGCAAGCGAGTCAGAAAACGAGAAACCAACTGAGGTAATAACTCCTCCCGACAGTGATGAACAGCATTCTCAAACAGATAATTTCTAGCTGGTGGCTAGCAGCATCTTTGGGATTTCCGGCTGCTGTCTCGGCTCAATCGCTGACACCTAGCCAAATTCAGCAAGTCAATAGCGGTTTGTTTCGTTCTAACTCTCAAGACTTCTTTCAGCAAGGAAATCGCCAACTGCAAAGGGAAATCGCAATTTTGTTGCAAAAAAACGTCGCTTCCCAAGGCAATATTCTGGAGATTGATGAAAAAATGCTCTCTCAGCTTTGCAGCCCAAAAAATAAAATGTCCTCGTCGCATTCTGATACAATAAGTGCTGCTCAGATTGCTGATTTCCAGACCCAATTAAAAGACATTTGCAGACACAATTAAAATGAAAGTGAGGTCAATATTCAAAGTTTAGTGCGAATGGATAAGGAGGCAATGGCAAAGTTAAAAACAGCCATGCTGGAAGCGGAAACCGCTGCTCATTTGGCAGCAATCATTATTGATTATACTCATGAGGAAATAATGATAGTTTTTTCTGAGCTAGAATGGGAACAGCAGGCTAGAATTAAAGATATTTGGAAGACAGTATGGACGGGGGATGTTTATGAAGATTATGGTTAGCCAATTAAAGATGTTGGTGAACCCGCCTCTTGTATCTTGAAAGCGGTAGATTGTGATTGACAGTTTGGTGGGGGCGGGTTTACGAGATTATTGGTTTTAGGCATAAATTGTTGGTGAACCCGCCCCTACGCGATTGGTGTCCGTTAAATCAGGGATTCGAGGCATAATTGGCGGAAATGATCGCCCCGTTGCTCGAAGTTTTGGTATTGATCGAAGCTAGCACAAGCTGGCGAAAGCAGCACGACTTTAGCATGATTTTGTTTGCCTAATTCTGCTGCTCGCGGGATGGCTCGTTCCATTGTTTCGACTATTTCCCAAGCGTTGTAATTTGCTTGTTCGAGCCGATCGGCAAAAATACCTGCCGCATCCCCAATTAGCAACACCCCAGCAGCTTTCGCCTTGATTGTATCAATCCATGCGCGATCGTCCCCTTCTTTGGCGTCACCGCCCGCAATTAAAATCGCTGGTGCGCTCACAGAAGCTAACCCGACTTGGGCGGCGTCGTAATTAGTAGCTTTGCTGTCGTTGATGAAATCTATGCCTTCCCAAGTGCAGATGTGTTCGAGGCGGTGCGAAACTCCGGGGAATTTAGCGATCGCGCGGGCGATCGCACTTTTATCTATCCCCGCCAAGTTAGCCGCCGCCACCGCCATTAACAAATTCTGCAAATTGTGTTCTCCCACCATCCGCAAAGACTCAGCAGGCAGAATTTTCTCGTTTTGAGCTATTACCCAACCATCTTGAATATAGGCTCCAAAATCTGTATTTCCCAACAGTTCTTTTTCACCTTTGACACTCGTCCAACACGCATCCGGCCAAATGTCAACTCCTTGCTGCCGCAAACAAGGATCGTCGCCGTTGATTACTTGCAATTCAGACTTTTTCAGCAAATGCGCTTTAATGTTGTAGTAATTTTCTAAAGTTTTGTGGCGGCTGAGGTGATCCGGCGTCAAAGTCGTCAAAACTCCAATTCGCGGCGCTACAAACGGCGAGGATTCTATCTGATAGCTGCTGATTTCTGCGATTACCCAATCCGGCGGTTTTTCGCCTAAAGCTAATTCACACGCAGCATAGCCAATATTGCCGCAAGCGGGAGCGTAAAGCCCGGCCTCTGCAAAAATAGCAGCAATTAAAGCAGTAGTAGTAGTTTTGCCGTTAGTGCCGGTAATTCCCACCCAAGGAGATTTGAGGTAACGCCACGCAAGAGCCATTTCTCCGATTGTTTCAATCCCTAACTCTCGGGCGCGCACTAATGCTGGACTGTCCCAGGGAACCCCCGGACTTACTACTATTAATTCTATCGATTCGACTGGTTCAAATGATTGACCTAACTCAACATTAATTCCTTCGTTAGCGAATTCCTGTTGCTGTTCGAGCAAGTTTGGGGAAGATGAGCGATCGCTCAGCGTTACTTCCCATCCTTCGCGTTTTAGCAGTCTGGCGGCGGCAATTCCTGATTTTCCTAGTCCAATGATATGAGCTATCGGCATAAGTTGTGTGTGTGATGGAGCGAACTTTCTTGGTTTTTTCCTCTTATATGTTACGGTTTTTTTGGGATGATTTAACCGCAGAGGGCGCAGAGAACACAGAGGAGGAGAAGAGAGAAGATAGAAATGAATAATTCCGATACCAATGGATTTGATATTACACCAAAACCTTTGGCCGCAATCTAAAATCCACAATCTAAAATCTAAAATCGATTTCGGTTAGGGTTTTTTTGGGATGATTTAACCGCAGAGGGCGCAGAGGACACAGAGGAGGAGAAGAGAGAAGATAGAAATGAATAATTCCGATACCAATGGATTTGATATTACATCAAAACCTTTGGTCGCAATCTAAAATCCAAAATCTAAAATCTAAAATCGATTGACGATCGCCCCAAAGTCAGCTAACACCCGCGCGTGATTCCGCAGCAAACCCAGTAAATTTAACCGATTTTGCTTAATTTCCGGGTCAGAATCCATCACCAAAACGCTTTCTGGCCCGTCGAAAAAGTTGCTGACAGTCGGAGCAATTTCCGTCAAACTATCTACTAACTGCTGGTAATTCCGAGTTTGTTTGGATAACAGGGTTTGCGGCACTAACTGTACCACTGCATCATAGAAAGCTTGTTCAGACGATTTTTGAAATAACTCTGGTTTCACCGCATTTTTCGGTTCCAATTCTACTTTATCCAAATCTCCTTGAGCCGCCAAACGAGTTGAACGGTTGACTGTTTCGTAAATCAGATCCAAAGTCTGGTTATTGCGGATTTCTTGCAGAAAAAGCGCTCTTTCCAGTGCGTCCAACAAATCTCTCAATGCTCGTTCAGTATATTCTGGGTCGTTTTCTCCCAAAACTGCATTTACCAAATCGTAATCTACATTTTTTTCTTCTTGCAACAAAGTCCTAATTCTTTGCAAGAAAAAATCGTATAACTGATCCAGCAACTCCGCCGAGGTTTGCGGGCGGGCTGCGGTAAATTCTGCAACAACTTCGGCGAGCAACTGGTGCAAGTTGACTGGCAACTGAGCCGCCCAAATAATGTTAGTTATTGCATTGGCTGCGCGGCGCAAAGCGAAGGGATCGGAGGAACCTGTCGGCAACATTCCCAAACCGAATATGCTGACTAATGTATCTAATTTGTCGGCTATTGCGACAACTTGACCTGTCAGAGTTTGAGGCAAATTGTCGCCCGCACCTTTGGGCAAATAATGTTCAAAAATTGCTGTGGCTACTGCTTCCGATTCGCCACTTGCTAAGGCGTATTTCTGCCCCATGATTCCTTGCATTTCGGGAAGTTCGTAAACCATTTGGGTTACGAGGTCGGCTTTGCAAAGTAAGGCTGCTCTGGCTACATCAGCTTGCTCTTCCTCTGTGATTTGCAGTTGATTGACAATTAAACTGGCAATCTTGCACAGCCGATCGACCTTTGCGCGCACTGTCCCTAAATCTTCCTGAAAAGTAACTGTTTCCAACTTGGGCAAATAATCCTCTAAAGGCTTTACCAAGTCTGCTTTGTAGAAAAACTGACCGTCTGCCAATCTTGCCCGCACTACTCGCTCGTTACCGGCGGCAATAATCGCGGCTTTAGCGGGATCTCCGTTGGAAATTGTAATAAAATAGGGCAGAAGTTCGGGATAATCGGGGCTTTTGAGTATGGGAAAATACCGCTGGTTTGTAACAATAATTGTGGTGATTACTTCCGGTGGCAATATCAAAAATTCCTCGTCAAATTTGCCGACAACTGCGTTCGGCCATTCTACTAAGTCGGTGACTTCTTCTAACAAATCTTCGGTAATGTCGGCGTAACCGCCTTGTTTTGTCGCTGCGGCTTCTACTTGTGCTTTAATTTGATTTTTGCGCTGGGTGCGATCGACCTCTACGCAAGCAGCCCGCAGACACTCGACATAATCCTCGGCTTGGGGAATCGAGACCCCTCCCACGGGTGTAGGGGGGGTGTATAACACCCGGTGTCCTTGGGAAATTCGATCGCTCTTGACCGTATCCGAACCGCTCACCAATGTAATTGGCAGTACAGTATCATCTAACAGGGCCACCATCCATCGAATCGGGCGCGGAAACTTCAAATCTCCGTCTGCCCACCGCATAAATCTTTTGCCTTCTAACTTATTAATCCACTGCGGCACAAGTTCTGCCAAAATATCCGCACTCATCCGCCCCGGAATCTTTTTGAGCACAAACACAAAATCGCCTTTATCGGTAGCGCGAACTTCCAAAGCCTCAATTTCTACGCCCTGCTTTTTCGCAAAACCTTCGGCTGCTTTCGTCGGTTTGCCATCTTTAAAAGCCGAACTCGCGGGTGGCCCTTTTACCTCTTCTTCTCTGTCTAATTGCTGAACTGGCAGTCCTTTCACGAGAACGGCCAAACGCCTCGGAGTAGCGTATACATTAATAGAGTCATTTGTCAAGGATTCTTCTGCCAGCGTTGCAGGTACAAGTCGCTGCCACTGCTGGGCGCTGCCTGCGACAAAAGATGCGGGCAATTCTTCCGTACCGAGTTCTAATAAAAAGTTAGGCATATCGCACCGTAATGGAATTTTGTTTAGGGTAATTTAAGGTAATTTATCCGATCGCGCGATCGTATATCTGAAATATCTGAAAAATACTCAAAAATCCAGGATACCACGTAAAATCGGGGGTGAAAGACAAATAGCTCAACAGCTCATGACCTTGGCCCAAAGACTGGCACAAGATTGGAAGTCTCGACTTGAACAAGATTGCCCGGACGAAAATTCTAGCACCCGCGAGAGTGTTGTCCGCTGGCTGTTGGGAGACAAGCCCGAAAGATTTGACACTCTTAGCCCAACTCAATTGTCTGTCGCCTCTGGGGCGATCGACTTTTTATATCGAATTTTGATTTCTCGGTATCTGGGAGTACCGCCAGAAAAAGCTTACCGCAACTTGATCGGGCGGCTCGGCGGTTTGGTTGTGCTCCGGCAAAAAATCCAAGCGTGGGTTTCCCTGAGTCGCGACAGACAGCGGAGTGCGGTGGAGGTACTGCAAGAAGTGATTCAGGAAATGCTCAATTCCGATCGCTACCTGCAGCAGCAAGTCGCCTGGATTGCCGAATGCACCTCAGACAGACGCCTCCGAAATGCTTTGCTGCTAGCGAGCACAGAAGAATACTGCTTACGGCCGATCCGCAACCAGCCGCTGCTGGTGTACCGTTTTGTCAACTACCTGCGGCGTGCCCAGCGGGGCGGGTTGACGCAAGTGCCTGCGGGAGACTGGGTGCGGCTGGTGTCGGAACAGGTTCTACCCGACGATACAGACGAACCTCTCAGCCTGCTAGACGAACAGGCAATGTCCGAGTATCGAGAAAATCAAGCTTGGGAAGAGCAGCAAACTCAGCGGCAGATTGTCCAACAAGAATTTGAGAATTACTTGGCCGCTGAAGTCGATCCGCTGGCTTCCCGGTGGCTGCAGCTTTACCTGCAAGGTCGTTCCCAAGAGGCAATTGCCGAGGATTTGAAGGTTCCGATCAAGCAAATTTACCGCTTGCGAGAAAAAGTCAGTTACCACGCGATTCGGGTTTTTGCGGTCAAACAAGCACCGGAATTAGTCGCCAACTGGCTGGAAACTTCGCTCAAAGAACACAGTTTGGGCTTGACTCCGGCTCAGTGGCAGCAATATTTACAAAACCTCACGCCGGTGCAGCGGCAGTTGGTAGAATCGCTGAAAGCAGGGAAAAGTGTAGAGACGATCGCATCTGAATTAAAGCTGAAAACCAATCAAGTCATCGGCGAGTGGAGCAAACTCTATTTAGCAGCTCAATCGCTCCGCAACGAGTAGATTGGTAATGGGTGGCGGGCAATTGCTAATTGTTAATTGGCGGTAGCATTTTTCCGAATCCGCGCTACAAATCAATTCCCGAACAGCCACAGATTACTGCGAGTTTCCCCGTGGAAAACCGCGAGATGCCCCTTGTATCAAATCAGGTTAGATTAATCGGGATATCGTAGCGCTGCAGTGACGATCGCGCTCCGAGACGATCGCAGTCAACTCTCTGGGCTAAGATACTAGCAGCACGATCGACTTTTCAGGATTTTTTAACTCAATTGGCGTAAGCCCCACGCTGTAATTGTACTCAATTGGGCGTTGGGATATAAGCTTTCGCAAGGTCTATGAAAAAAGAGCGACAATTTCCTCAAAAGTCTAAGATATAAGTGGTTGCGACCCACCCACTCGACTGCAAACAACAGGCTACAGTAGCAGTAAAATGCTTGGCCTCGGACAACTGCGAGAGAAAAGGGGAAAGAGCAGACCGCTGGTTGGTAAGGTACGTCCCACCATAAAATACAATCCAAGTTTGTTGTACGAAAATAGTTTTTTGCCTTGGGAAACAGGGCTTCTGCGTGGATTCCCTACGAAGGGATAAAGGCCGTAAAAAGCCAGAGATGCTGTGTCAGACTCGGATCGTCTTCAGTGACGAATACCCAGAAATGGGTATACCCAACAGAGCAACGGCAAACGATACACGAAGCCCGAACTATAACGGTATTCCGTTTAGTTTGGGTATTTCACCCAATCCTAAATTCAGCGGTTGCCCGTAAATCATCGGTTGTGGTGCATCTCTAATACTTGCGTATTCCTGACATAATTCTATTGTTGCCAGCCACGGGCATCTGTCTCGGGCGATCGATGATAGTGGGTCTAGACTGCGCTAGTCATCATCTAGCTCTCAATCTTTTGGTAGAATTTGAGGCTGCAATACAGAAGGGAGAAAATTCTGGGACTAAGGATTTTTCTTTAATAAAAGCTTCCGGTTGTTAGGCCAATTCCTCCGTCAGGGAAGTTGCAGCGTTTAATTTTATCGCATCAGGTTGGTGCGTCGCGCTCGATCGCGCTTCCAACTACAAAGCAGCTAATGGTATATACATCTTCAACACACTCGGCAGCTACAATGGACTCCGATCGAATATTTCACCTAATCGACACAGTTGTCCCCTTTGAAGCTTGCCTTTATTATCAAGTTTTGCCTTTATCTCTAGAAGGTAATCTATTTAAATTGGGCGTAGTCGATGCCCAAGATGACTCCGCCTTGGACTACGTGCAGCGGATTTTAGCTTACATGAATTGCTCAGTCACAACAGAGCCAATTGCCTCGGAAACTCAGCGCTCGATGCTCTCAGCTTACTTGCTGCACGGGAACCAGCTCCGAGAACCGAGCCAGACAGAAACCGCCGCAGCCCCAACACCCAAAAATCCCGCATCAGCAACTTCAGGCCCCAATGCAGCAACGCTGCTGTCTTTGCCAGAACCCTCGATGCCCGCTCCTGAGCGGTTTAAACCTGCTGGCGCTGAGGTTCCCCCGACACCGACACAGCTATCGGTTTTGAATGTCGAGGCCTTGCACTTGTCAAGCCAAGTGGAAGTTTTGACAACTTTGCCCGCGCCCCAACTGCTGCAAGAATTGCTCGGTAGAGTGCTGCGAGAGGGTATCGGCCGCCTGTTTTTTGAGCGGCACCAGTCCCAAGGCCGGATTCTTTGGAGTCAAGATGGCGTTTTGAAATCGATGCTCGAAGGTATCGATATCGTGCTTTTCCAAGAGGTCATCGATGAGTTGAAGCGGCTGACGGATATGCCTGTTGGCCCGGTGGAACAGCCCAAACAAGTCGAAGTTGAGCGCATTTATCAAAACACTCATTTGCTGTTGCGCTTGCGGGTAATGACGGTGGGTGGCAAGGAAGAAGCCACCCTGCAAGTTTTGCGGGGGGCAGCTTTGAGGTTTTACCAGCAGCAGCAGTTGTCTACTTTGAGTCGCGACGCGCTGCGGCTGGCCGAAGAATTGCAGCGGAAAGTGAATCAAATTCGCGATCGAACTCGGCTTTCTCCTGTGCCTTTAGAGGGGTTGCCGGCTTTGGAACAGGTGATTAGAAATGTTGACGACCAAATTGAAGCTTTGCTGCACGAACATAATCCCGATTAGCCATAATCAGCAATAGATGACTGTTTTGATTTTTTTTTACTCATATCGTTTCCGGTTGTATCGGAATGATTTAACCGCAGAGGGCGCAGAGAACGCAGAGGGAGAGAATACAGAGAGGAATAACTCCGATGCTACCGGATTTGATATCACATCAAGTCCGGTCAAATAATAATAATTACGTTTGTAGTGAGGACTCAAGTCCAAGCGAGTTTTATCATAACTCAAGTCTTCATTACAAACCAATTTGATTGCAATTGTGCGAGGTGATATCTACTCCGGTCGATTCCCTCCGCTTCGCTTCGCCCGAAATCAGGTAGGGGCGGGTTCACCAATAATATCTGCCAATAATTGACAATCTCAAAAACCCGCCCGGCCGGGATATTATGGTCAATCGATCGGACATAATATGACACAATATTATACAATTTCAAAAAAAGAATGCAACTGTATGCCTGTACTCTAAACCCTGGTCCTCATCAGTCATTCCCCATCTAAAATCTAAAATCTAAAATCTAAAATCTAAAAGGGTATTAGCCGTGCTCGAAAACATCCTTGTACTGCAATAAATCCAAACTCACAAAAACGGGCAAACACTGAAAACATTGCTGTGCAATTTCCCAGCGTTCTTCTCGCTGCAACATAGCAGTCAACTTTTGTTTAGCGTTCAGCAAATAGCGGACATCATTAGCAGCATAATTTAGTTGGTCGTCAGAAAGATTAGTCGCATTTCCCCAGTCGGAACTTTGAGATGTTTTATTTAATTCTACCTTTTCAAGTTCGAGAATTAATTCTTTCAATCCGTGTTTGTTGGTATAAGTTCTAGCAAGCTTACTAGCTAGCTTGGTGCAGAAAACTGGTGCAATGTCAATACTTAAATTGTAACGCATTGTTGCCATATCAAAGCGCGCAAAATGAAATACTTTCTCAATATTTTCGGCTTCCATTAACTTCTTTAAATTCGGTGCTGCTGTCTGATCTTTGGCAATCCGCACCACTGCAACTTTACCTTCGGGATTGCACAACTGCACCAAACACAAGCGATCGCGCCACGGTAGCAAACCCATTGTTTCCGTATCAACCGCGATCGCCGGCGCAGTCAAATAATAAGATAAGAGAGAATCGGGAATATCACCATCGCACACTTGAAAATCTGCAAATTCCATTATTAGTAATTTTTGACTGTTGACTGTTGACTGTTGACTGTTGACTGTTGACTGTTGACTGCCTTCTTCCCTCTTCCCTCTTCCTTCTAACTTCAGCATCTACGTCACACTCGATAATTAATCCGTGTATCCGTGTCCGAATCAGTTTCGTGCCTTCCTTCCGCTTACCGACTGCGGACAAAAAGCTGAGTAAAATAATACTCCCCTTTGGCATTTTTCGCAACCCCAATACCGGTCACATTAAACTGACCCTCCATATTCTTACGGTGGCCGTCACTTTTAATCCAACCTTCAACAGCATTGCGTACCGGGTCACTGTAGCCGAAATTATAAGCAAGATTTTCAGCTACACTTTGATAAGGAATTGTAATTGCTTTCGCCCGCCCCTCAAATCCATCGTGGCTAAAATTGACTTTACCGTTAGCCATATTTTCGCTGTGAATTCTTGCTATCTGAGTGATTCGCTGATCGATACTCAGCGGCGGCAACTTTTTAGATGCTCGGTATTGATTTATCTGTTGGTTAACCGCTTTTTCTAAGTCAGTAATAGCACTCGAAGCAACATTAGTATTCATGGGAGTTTGTGGCAGTGATCGCGTAGGAATGGAAGTGTCACACTTTGGCAGGATTGTCAACAATCCCAAGCAAATCGAAATCAAACCTTTGGACATGAAATCAAACGAGAAATAAAGTTAATTGTTACCATTAGTGTCAACTTAATGCCAAAAGTAGTATGAGTATACCGTCTGACGATGAGCCTCTCGCTCCCCCTAAATCTCCCTTAATAAGGGGGACGAAAGAGCGCTTCCAGTCCCCCCCTTATTAAGGGGGGCTAGGGGGGATCTAGACTTCGATACAAACGAGAGATACAAAGGATTTTTGTCTTAAGTTGACACCAATTAATTGTTACCAATTCCTACAGAGCGATCGCCCCACATTCCGCTAACCTAGATATTCAGAACCTTCGCCACAGTGTTCACGTCTTTGTCGCCGCGTCCCGAACAGTTAAGCACAATGCGCGGATTGCCTGTTAGCTGCGGGCACAGAGTCTCCAAATAGGCGATCGCGTGAGCAGTTTCCAAAGCCGGAATAATCCCCTCCAACTGCGAAAGCCGCTGAAAAGCTCCCAGCGCTTCTGCATCAGTTACGCTATAATATTCAGCCCTGCCCGCATCCTTCAAATAACTGTGTTCCGGCCCCACGCCCGGATAATCCAAACCCGCACTAATCGAATGTGGCTCAATCACTTGACCTTCATTATCTTGCAGCAAATAACTCATCGCCCCGTGCAGAACTCCCACACTTCCTTTAGTCAAAGTAGCAGCGTGTTTATCAGTTTCCACACCTTCGCCCGCCGCTTCAATACCAATCAATCTAACAGTTTCTTCCCCGACAAACTCGTGAAAAAGACCCATTGCATTAGAACCGCCGCCGACGCAAGCTAATAAAATATCCGGCAAACCACCCCACTTTTCCTGACACTGAACCCGCGTTTCTTCACCGATTACCGCATGGAAATCGCGCACCATCATGGGGTAAGGATGCGGGCCCGCTACGGAACCGAGAATGTAATGAGTTGTTTCCACGTTTGTCACCCAATCGCGAATCGCTTCGGAAGTGGCATCTTTCAACGTTCCCGTACCCGCCGCCACCGGCCGCACTTCGGCACCCATCAAGCGCATTCTAAACACATTTAAAGCCTGTCTTTCCATGTCGTGAACGCCCATGTAGACAACGCATTCTATACCAAAACGAGCGCAAACTGTGGCAGTAGCAACGCCGTGTTGACCGGCACCAGTTTCAGCAATTACCCGCTTTTTTCCCATGCGTTTTGCCAGCAATGCTTGAGCTAAAGCGTTGTTAATTTTGTGAGCTCCCGTGTGGTTTAAATCTTCGCGTTTGAGGTAAATTTGCGGGCCAGTTCCGTCTGCTTTAGCGTAGTGTTCGGTGAGGCGTTCGGCAAAATACAAAGGGCTGGGGCGGCCGACATAATCTTTGAGCAATTGTTGGAGTTGCTCTTGAAATTCCGGTTCGCTGCGGTATTTGTGGAAAGCCGCTTCTAGTTCAAATAAAGCCGGCATCAGAGTTTCGGGGACATATTTGCCGCCGAATTTGCCGAATCTGCCGAGGGAGTCGGGGCGTTGGGCGCTGGTTTCGGTGGTGAGATGCAGGGGGGTGACTGTCATTTGATTTTAGATTTTAGATTTTAGATTTTTTAGATTGGCGGGTAAGCTAGAGGCTTGATGTCGATCGTACCAAAGTCGATCGTACCAAATCGGTTGTGGACTTGAGGCGATCGAACAAATTTCATTATAATTCCTTGAACGCTTGACAATCAAGCATCCAGGATACCCGCCACGTGATTCATCCGTCCAGAAATAAAAAACCTGTATCCGAGAAACTTGCCCCCCGAATTTATCCGTGGGGTCAATCCTTCAATTCTTTAATCTAAAATCTAAAATCTAAAATCGATTGACGGGCTAATACAATAAGTAGAAGATGGGATCGCATTCCGAGCGATCGCAACCATACCCCAATCCGCTAAAACTAGAAATACCAGTAAAAAAAGTTCAAGCATTTTAACCTATGGCAGCATCCAAACGCAAAGATTCTGACAGCAAAACAACCGAGGGCAAACGAATAGTTTACTCCGAGTTTGGGAATGTTGACAACTCGGCCGCCCTCCAACGGGGAGTTGCCGAAGTTCCCCCCAATCAACAAAACCTCAAAATCGAAGCATCCCGCAAAGGACGCGGCGGCAAAACAGTTACAGTCATCAGCGGCTTTCAGGAAAAACCCGAAACATTAGCAACTTTAGCCAAGCAGCTAAAAGCCCAATGCGGTACTGGCGGCACAGTCAAAGATAATGAAATCGAAATTCAAGGCGAACACAAGCAAAAGCTGCTAGAAATTATCACAAAGTTAGGCTACAAAGCTAAAATTAGTGGAGGGTAAATTAGTCAATAGTCATCAGTGTACGGGCGGGACGAGTTTATGATATACTTAGTTTTAAACATAGATGGTTGGTAAAACCCGCCCCTACATCGCACAAATTATATTGTCGCGAATCAACCAGAAATGATATTACCAATTACCGCCAATTTTTAATGTACACTCGACCTTTAGCTCGTTTAATCGAACAATTGCAGCGCTTGCCCGGAGTCGGTCCAAAAACAGCCCAGCGGCTAGCTTTACATATTTTGAAGCGACCGGAAGAAGAAGTGCAAGCCCTAGCTAAATCTTTGATTGATGCCAAACAGCAAGTAGGTTTCTGTCAAGTATGCTTTCACTTATCTGCTGACCCTGTTTGCGAAATTTGCCGCAATACCAACCGCGACAGTCATACCATTTGTGTAGTGTCAGAATCCCGCGATGTAATCGCTTTAGAAAAAACGCGGGAATACATGGGTAAATATCACGTTGTTGGGGGCGTTATCTCGCCGATGGATGGAATTGGCCCGGAACAATTGAACATTCAACCATTAGTCCGGCGCGTCAGCCAGCAAAAGGTTAAGGAAGTAATTATTGCTATTAGTCCCAGCGTGGAAGGCGAAACTACTACTCTTTATATCGGTCACTTATTAAAACCTTTTACTCTAGTGACGCGCATAGCTTTTGGTTTGCCGATGGGGGGAGATTTGGAATATGCCGATGAGGTTACATTGGCTCGTGCTTTGGAAGGAAGGAGGGAGTTGGATTAGTTATAATTTGTCCCGCATCTAAATTGTGTTTTCTGGCGCGCGGGACGCCCAACCCCTACTTTCCACAAGAACTCGATCGAGCTTAATCGCTCTTTTTTTACTCAAAGGGAAGAGTTTTCTATTCGAGCCATTAGTTCTTCTATTGACAAATCCGGCAGTTGTGACAGCAATAGCGATAAATTATCGGCAGACAATGCGAGCAGATTTGGGATGAGATTGACGGTGTTTACTTCTAATTGACCAAAGCGCTTTCTCAAGACATTTTCGGCGATTAAAGTTTGTACTTGTTGTCTATCTGCTTGGGCAATTGGCAATGTGGATAATTGCACTAACAACATAGTGAATTCACCAACAGGTAAAGCCGAGACAGAGGCAAAAAAGGCAATTATCTTAGCGTCTAACTCTCCAAATCTGACTTGCAGAAAGTTCTGCAAAATCAACCGCTGTGCTTCTTCTCTTCCTTCTTCTCTTCCTTCTTCTCTTCCTTCTTCTCTTCCTTGTTGTGTGGCCTGATCTATTTTTTGTTGTAACAGAGGTACGAGCGCCATAACTAACTCCTTATCTTCCTGATTTCCTGGGGTACTAGCTGCTAAATTTACTTGCAGATTCGCTTGCAGGTTGTACAATAATTCTAGCGTATTAGCTCGTAAGGGACTATCAACAGGCAATCTTGTTAATTCCGCGATCGCCCCTTGCTGTACTTTACCCTTACCTAAAATCCGCAACCACATCGTTTCTGGAACATTCGGTAGCTGGTGAATAGCTATCAATCCTACTCGCCAAACTTCCGATAGAAAATAAACCCCCCTCCCCCAACCTTCTGACTCTTCTGGAATCATAAAATTAAAGCTGCTTAACAAAGCCTCCGAAGCCGTGGGAGTCAGAATCCACAACCGGGGTAATTGCTGGGATTCTAAACGTTGCTCTTCTCGATTAGCTCGGCGCAGTAATTCTGCCCTAGTATTTAAAAGTTTGACAACACAACTGAAGATATCCTCTGTATTGACGGCATTGCGAAATGGTTCGATCGCAGCCACAGTCGCAGTCATTTGACCTAATAAACCTAAATTCTCTACGTATTCAGGCGATACAGAAGTGGGTTTAAACCAGATATCAATTTCTCGAACTTGAGCAGAAACATCTTTACTTGTTTCTACTTCTCCTAGAGGTGACAACAACTCTCTTAGGTATTCTTTGGCAAACTGGTCATGGGGAAATTTAGTCATTCTTGGGAAGCACGTTATCCGAAAAAAACTAAATTAATTATATCTCATTTTAAAATAGTATTTATTGGCGATATCTTCTATGTTATACACCAAATATTTTAAAGGATTCAGGTATCAAAGTATTCGGTTTTTTGAGCCGTTGCTGACTTATTTAACCCAGATTTAGGATAAAATCTCAAATCCCAAATTGAGCGACTCTCCCCTATCACTGCCGCGAAAGGGTAAACTGGACAAAGTTACCGAGAGTAGTAAAAAATCATGACCCAATTCGATCGACCTTTAAGCTACCCCACAACCCGCAAAATCGACCAAACAGACGACTACCACGGCGTCAAAGTATCTGACCCCTACAGGTGGCTGGAAAATCCCGACTCGGAGGAAACCCAAGCTTGGGTGGAAGCCCAAAACGCAGTCACTTTTGCCTACCTCAACGAAATTCCGGCGCGGGAAAAAATCAAACAGCGCCTAACTCAACTTTGGGATTACGAGAAATACGGCATACCTTTCAAAGAAGGATCTCGCTATTTCTACTACAAGAATGATGGCCTGCAAAATCAATCCGTACTCTACACTTTAACATCCCTCGATAGCGAACCCAAAGTATTAATTGACCCCAACACTCTCTCAGAAGATGGAACCGTTGCTCTGGGTGGAATAGCTATCAGCGAAGACGGCAAATACATGGCCTACGGCTTGTCAAACTCCGGTTCCGACTGGCAGGAATGGAAAGTCCGTGAGGTGGCAACCGGCGAAGATTTATCAGACCATTTAAAGTGGATTAAATTCTCAGGAGCATCCTGGACTCACGACGGTAAAGGCTTTTTTTATAGTCGCTACGACGAACCCAACGAAAAAAGCAAGCACGAAGAAGTTAACTATTACCAAAAACTGTTTTACCACCAAATAGGCACGCCCCAATCTGAAGACGTATTAATCTACGAGCGACCCGACCAAAAAGAGTGGGGATTTAGCGGTGGCGTCACCGAAGATGGCAAATACTTGATTATCTCTGTTTGGCAGGGAACTGAAACGAAAAACTTGATTTTCTACAAGGATTTAACTGCACCGGAATCAACCGTTGTAGAACTGATTAGCGAATTCGAGGCAGAGTACAGTTTCATCGACAATGAAGGCCCTCTGTTCTGGTTTCAAACAAACTTGAATGCACCGTTGGGCCGCGTAATTGCGATCGACACCAACAACCCACCTCCTTCATCCCTCGCTGGTGACGAAACCCCCTCGTCGCCCAGGGAGGGGGGGTTCACAGAAATTATCCCGGAAGCAGCCGAAACCCTCCAAGGTATTGGCATCCTCAACAATCAATTTGTGGCTTCTTATCTGAAAGACGCCTACACCCAAATTAAAATCTTCAACTTAGACGGCTGTTTCGCGCGAGAAATAGCTTTGCCGGGAATCGGTTCGGTGGGAGGATTCGGCGGCAAGCGACACGACACCGAAACCTTTTATGCTTACACCAGTTTCACTGCGCCCAACACCATTTATCGCTATAATCTGGTGACCGATGAAAGTACGATTTATCGACAACCAAATGTCGATTTTAATCCCGACGATTACGAGACAAAACAAGTATTTTACCCTAGCAAAGACGGTACGCAAGTACCCATGTTTATCACCCACAAGAAAGGCTTGCAGTTGGATGGCAATAACCCCACCTACCTTTACGGATACGGTGGTTTTGGCATCTCGCTAACTCCGAGTTTTTCTGTTAGCAGGATAGTGTGGTTAGAGATGGGTGGAGTTTATGCGATCGCCTGTTTGCGGGGAGGCGGCGAGTACGGCGAATCATGGCACGAAGCAGGCAAAAAGTTGAACAAGCAAAACGTGTTTGATGACTTTATAGCTGGCGCTGAATGGTTGATTGAAAACAAGTACACCAAACCGGCAAAATTGGCGATCGCAGGTGGTAGCAATGGCGGTTTATTAGTGGGAGCTTGCATGACTCAGCGGCCGGAATTGTTCGGTGCAGCGCTGCCGGCAGTCGGCGTTATGGATATGTTGCGCTTCCACAAATTTACCATTGGTTGGGCTTGGACTTCTGAATACGGTTCGCCGGAAAATCCCGAAGAATTTCCCACAATTCACGGCTATTCTCCCTTGCACAATCTTAAACCGGGAACCGCTTATCCAGCGACAATGATTACAACTGCCGATCACGACGATCGAGTAGTTCCGGCCCACAGTTTCAAATTTGCTTCTGCCTTGCAAGAAACCCACGCGGGAGAAAAACCCGTGTTAATTCGCATTGAAACTAAAGCGGGACACGGTGCCGGCAAACCCACTGCGAAAGTCATTGAAGAATTGGCTGATGAATGGGCTTTTTTAGTGCGGGAACTCGATATTGACGCTTAGCAAGTGGCGTTAGAGGGTGCGATCGACGCAGTTTGATGATTTAGATATAAAGAGGGTGTAAAGGGCGATCGTACTTTTTGAATTCAAGGGCGATCGTTCTTTTTTGTCACCGCAATCCTGGTATTAACATATTTGACACTCCCCGGCCTTAAGGCACGGGGATTCTTAAGACTTTCGGGCCTTAATATCCCTATTGCGAGGGTTTCCGGGCGCAATCTTTTTGCCAAAAATGGCGGTCTGCTATCCTAGTCTTGCAACTAGCTCCTCGGTCGTGACTTTCCTCCAGTCCGGGGGTAGGTTTTAACGTCTTTTACTGACGATTTAATCGGTTCAGAACCTTAGTATTGGTTGTGATTAATTATTTTGAGCATCCGTACTGCTGTTAAGCTAGATACTTGATTTCTCAAAATTCGCAACTTTCGACTCTTTTGACGATAGCACACTTGCCAGACATTTGTGCAATTGGTGTATCTGATAGGCAGGAGAAATCCTGCCATGCCCTTTCATCCCTGGACTAAAGTCATAGGGTTTTCCGGGTACTCTTTATAAGTATAAATCTCTAGAAATGCGGTACTCTCAACTTTTAAGAGCGATCGCACCTCAAAGTCAAAATCTGGCAATTTTTAGGAACTTTATATTTTCAGTATATTTACGGTTCAAGCTGTCTGATCCAGCCTCGATATCACCAGACTCAGAACAGCGGTATGAGGGGTCAGACCCCTTATGCTAATGAATCCGTAAGTAATTTACCATGTAACTAACGTTAGACCTGATATCATTTTTCCCAAAAATAGAGGGTTTTGGCTAACATAAAGGCTGTGACCCCTTATTCATGTTATGATTGGCAGCGATCTGTCGCATCAGGACATCCAAGGGCGATCGCTGTAAATCCTGTCTAATGATTGACTAACATCACAAATAACAAATAGAGGCAACTATTATTTATCCGAGTAAAATAATGTATAAACTTTATAGTTGAAAGTTTATCGTCATCTATGAAAAGGGGGTAGCTTAGATTTAGCAACAAAATTAACCCCAAAGGAAAACCATCCCAAATCAGTGAAATTGGTCATCTACCCAAACACGGAAATCTACCAATATGGAAACTAAAATCTTGAGAAAAGCTAGCCATAAAGCAGAGACGGCTAGCCGAAAAAATCTAGCGATTGTGGATTCAAAAGTAGAAAACTACCAAGAGTTTCTCAGGGGAGTGAAAAGCGGTACAGAAGTAATCCTCCTCGATAGAACCCGGGATGGAATCGAACAAATTGCCCAAATTGCCGCCTCGCGGCACAGCCTCAATAGCATTCAAATAGTTGCTCACGGCGCATCAGCATCAGTAGAAATCGGCCGGGCAGAGCTCAATATTCACAATATAGAAACCTATTCCAGCCAATTGCAGCAGTGGGGTAAAGCTCTCAACGAAACAGGTAGTATTCTGCTGTTAAGTTGCAACACAGGCGCCGGGGAATCAGGTCTAAATTTTATACAAAAACTCAGTGAAATAACAGGAGCAAATGTTGCAGCTTCCAATAATTTAACTGGTAGTGCAGCACTAGGCGGCGACTGGGAATTAGAAATTACTACAGGACAAATAAATACCGAAATAGCCTTTGAAAAAGAAGTCCTAGAAGGCTACACATCAGTCCTGGCTACCTTAGCCGCTGAAGAATTTAAAAATACAACAGTAATCGGGCCTTGGATATATGGAGTTGGCAACCCCACTACAGCTAACCCAGGCTTAACCGCAGGTAGTACACAAAACCTCAGCGGCGTTATTCCGGCTTTAGGGACTGGCGATACACCCGGAAGCGGTACTTTGAGATTAACCTCAAACGCCTTTGGACAATCAGCTTTTGTAATCTACAACAACCCCATATTGGCCACTGAGGGTCTGAGAGTTACCTTTGATTTCTTTGCCTATAACAGAGGTACTGTCCGCGATCGGCAGAATAATCGCCTTGGTGCCGATGGCATTAGTTTTTTCCTCATTGACGGAACAGCTACGCCAACACAAGCGGGAGGCTTTGGCGGCTCTCTCGGCTATGCTCAAAATACTAATTCAAATTCACCGGGTATTGTAGGAGGTTATTTAGGTGTCGGATTAGACGAGTTTGGCAATTATTCTAGCGTTATTGCTGGAAAACAGGGTGGCATCTCGAACGATCCACTTATTAGGCTAGCTGATGCAGTAGGACTTAGAGGCAGCCAAAGCACATCTTATAATTTTTTAACTAGCACAGTCGTTCCCGGTGGCATAGATAATATAGATGCAACCAGTCGAACGGATGCTAATACTAAAAGAACCGTTCAAGTTACATTATTCCCGACTACCTCAGTAACACCTAACCGTCTTACAGTTGCCTTAGACTTGGACGGTAGTGACACATTTGATGCGGGCGAAACACTGCTCGACATACCAAATTTGGTAACTATAAACGGAGCAGTGCCACGTACTTTTAAATTTGGCTTTGCTGCTTCGACAGGGGGCAATACAAACATTCACGAAGTTAACAATGTCGTCGTCCAAAGTATAGATCCGCCTGCACTCCAAGCCGACGTTTCTATTGTTAAAAAAGGCCCAATCTATGCCATACCCAATAGCACGATTACCTATACGATTACCTCCACAAATAACGGGCCAAACAGCGCCGAAAGCGTCCTGATTCAAGATCCCCTGCCCGCGGGCTTAAGTTTCGTCAGCGCCTCCGACCTCGCCACATACAACACCGTAACGCGGACGGTCATCTGGCCGGCGATTCCGACTCTGGCTAACGGTGCTAGCCAAACCCGCACCATCACCGCAAGAGTTCCGGCAACAGGCGGCGCTGCCTTAACTAACACTGCCTATAGCACATCTAGCACTTTCGACCCCAATCTAGCTAACAACAATAGTTCCCAACCCATCTCTCAAGTCTCAACTACAATTGTTGATGCTCTTGCCGATGTTGTTACCACCAAAATCGGAACTACCGCAGCAGCACCAGGTGAAACAGTTACTTACACAATTTCCACAGTCAACAACGGCCCAAGCACAGCCGCAAACGTCACCGTTACCGACAGCATCGTTCCGGGTTTAAAAATAGTTAGTCTACCCAACGATGCTGTTTACAATCCAGATACTGGGATTGTCACCTTCCCACCGATTCCCAGCTTGCCTTCCGGTGATCCTCCTGCCATTAACACAGTCAGGTTCATCGCACCTGCATCTGCATCCGGCACCGTCAAGAACACCGCCAGAAATACCTCAGCTACCCCAGATCCTTTTCCTGAAAACAACAACGGCACTGATCCGCTGGCTACAGTCACCACAACTCTGACACCTAGTGCCGATGTTGTTACCACCAAAACAGGGCCTACGGCAGCAGCACCAGGTGAAAGAGTTACTTACATAATTTCCACAGTCAACAACGGCCCAAGCACAGCCGAAAACCTCACAATTACTGACAGCATCGTTGGCGCCGTAACAGAAGTCAACGGCGGTGTCTACGATCCCAATACAGGTATTGTCCGCTTCCCGCCAGTCACCAGCTTAGCCAGCGGTGTCACCGTCAACAACACAGTCAGCTTCATCGTACCTGCATCCGGCAGCGTCAGCAACACCGCCAGAAGTACCTCAACTACCGCTGACCCGACTCTGGACAACAACGCATTTACAGTCACCACAACTCTGACACCACCTCCAACTCCCAACCAACCGCCAGAGGCCAAGAATGCGACCTCCAGCCTAGGGCCCAACAGCAGCCAGTTAGTCACAGGATTGGGAGGAACGGACGACGGCTTGATCGTCTCTTACACGATCAACACCCTACCCTCACCAGACCAAGCAGTCCTGTTTTTAGGAGATCCAGCCAACGGTGGCGTACCAGTGACACCAGGCCAAGTCCTGACTCCAGAACAGTTGCAGCAACTATTTTTCCAAACGACGGGCAACTTTACAGGAGCAAATTTCACCTACACCGCGAAAGACAACAGCGATGCTATCAGTCTCCCTGCTACCGCTACTGTGGATGGACTGATAGTATCAACACCGACTCCCACAACACCAACTCCCACAACACCAACTCCCACAACACCAACTCCCACAACACCAACTCCCACAACACCAACTCCCACAACACCAAC